>CAVFWT010000032.1:0-20045 GCA_963626305.1 bacterium
GATGAGCTCTGGATTGCGAATCGCCCCGGAGTTCACGCTGACTTTGTCCGCACCGCACTTGAGCACGCGGTCGAAATCCTCGACGGTGTTAATGCCGCCACCGACGGTCAGCGGAATGAACACCTGTGATGCCACCTGTGTCAGCACGTCGGTAAAAAGCTTCCGTCCTTCTGCCGATGCGGTAATATCGTAGAAAACCATTTCATCCGCACCGCTGTTCGTATAATATTTCGCCAATTCAACGGGCGAATTGACATCCTTGAGTCCCTCGAAATTGACCCCCTTGACGACGCGGCCGTCGCGGACATCGAGGCAAGGAATTATTCGTTTCGTAATCATTCTGCCTCCTTGATTGCTTCTTTGAGGTCAATCGCACCCTGATAATATGCTTTGCCGATGATGGCACCGTAGACATCCATCTCCTTAAGTGCGCGGATATCGTCGATGGACGAAATACCGCCCGACGCGATAAAACGCATGTTGAACTTCTCAGTCAGTGCCTTATACATCTCGCGATTCGTTCCCTGGAGCGCACCGTCCTTGGAAATGTCGGTGCAGATGATGTACTTCACGCCCTTCATTTGCATGTTCTCACAGAAGTCATGCAAGGTAAAAAGAGATTTCTGTGTCCATCCCTTGATAGCGACATAGCCTTCCTTGACGTCCGCGCCAACGGCGATACGGCGTCCGTGCAGACGGGTCGCTTCCACGACTAGATTCTCGTTGGTAATCGCTGCGGTTCCGAGGATCACGCGGGATGCCCCCAGCTCAATGTATTCCTCGATGGTCTCCATGCTGCGGATACCGCCGCCGATTTCGACCTTGAGTCCGGTCGCATCGATGATTTTCTTAATGACTTCCTTATTCGGTGTGCCACCGTCACGCGCACCTTCGAGATCCACAACGTGAATCCAAGTTGCGCCGGCCTCTTTGAACTTGAGTGCAGTGTTCACCGGATTATCGTCGTATACGGTCATCTGATTGTAATCGCCCTTGTACAGACGGACTGCTTTGCCCTCGTACAAGTCAATTGCCGGTAGAATATTCATTTTACTCGCCTCCTATAATTCGCAAAAAGCCTTCAATATGGATAGTCCCACGTCACTGCTCTTCTCCGGGTGAAACTGGCAGCCGTAGACGTTGCCATTCTGCACTGCGGCGGTCATCTCGATGCCGTAGTCGGTCGTCGCGAGCAGGTACTGCTCAGGGGTTTCCGCATAGTAGGAATGTACGAAGTAGACGTAGTCGCCTTCCTTCACATTCTTAAGAAGTGGGCTCTCGTTCTTCATATGGAGTTCATTCCATCCAATGTGCGGAATGGAGAGATCCGCTGGGATGCGGCCTTCCATGCCCACGATTTCACCCGGAACAAGGCCCAGGCCTTCGTACTCACCGTACTCGTAACTCTTGTCAAAAAGCATCTGCATGCCGAGGCAAATGCCCATGAGTGGCTTACCCTTCTTCGCTTCTTCGATGACAACTTCATCGAGGCCCGTGTCCCGTAGTGCCTGACGTGCATCGCGGAAAGCACCAACCCCGGGAAGGATGAGCTTATCTGCCTTGCGGATTTCGTCGGGATCGCCGGTGTAATCCACATCGGCTCCGATGGATGTCAGCGAGGATTTGAGAGAGAAGAGGTTTCCCACTCCATAATCTATAATTCGAATCATCTTATAGCAATCCTTTCTCCTGGAGCTCTTTCTCCAGCTCCTCGGTGGATGATATTTTCTTCTGAATCGGTGTCGATGCCACCTTCTTCTCGTTCGTAATAGTTCGTCTCAGTGGTGCTGCCGATACGCTGCTCATCGCTTCCAGCTCATCGCGGCTCAGCGCTTCCGTCACGCCCTTCGCAATGCCCTTGGCGTAGCTTCCATCACCGAGGCCTCGGGAGATTCCATCCGATGGCTTCGATGTCTGCGGTGCGGATGCTTGTGCAAAGTTTGCCTGAGATGCCTGCACCGATGCCGACTGCGAATAAGCTGGCATACTTGTGTTTCCTGCGTTTGCGTTCCGCGATGCGGTCTGCATGCGCGGTGCTGGAGCTACAGTTGCGTGCGATGGGGTTTTCGCGGTGCTCTGCTGCGAAAGCTCCGTCAATCTGCCCTTTGTCGATGGAATATCGCCCGCGAATCTCGCATCGATTTCCGTTGCTTTTCGCAAGGTGTGCCCCAGCGACTTGAACATGCCCTCGATGATGTGGTGGCTGTTCGTTCCGGCAAGCTGGCGGATGTGCAGCGTTACATTGGCATTTCGCACGAAACCCAAGATGAATTCCTCGGCAAGTTCCGTATCGAAGGTGCCCACCTTCTCCGTCGGGATGTCCATATTGTATGCCAGATACGAACGGCCGGAGATGTCCACCGATGTGAGAATCAGTGCCTCGTCCATCGCCAGCGTTGTGTCGGCGTAGCGATAGATACCGCGCTTATCCCCAATTGCTTCCGCGAAAGCCTGTCCCAGGCTGATGCCGATGTCTTCCACGGAATGGTGGTCATCCACGTAGGTATCGCCGTCACAGTGCACCATCAAGTCGAAGCCGGAATGCTTTGCCAGCAGTGTCAGCATGTGGTCCATAAAACCAATGCCGGTATCGATATTGCTTTTGCCTGTTCCATCCAGGTCCAGGAAAAGCTGAATTTTCGTCTCGCCGGTTTCCCGGTTCACTTCTGCATTTCTCATGATTATACCTCCTGCAGAATCTTCTCCAATTTCTCGAACAGAATGTCCATCTGTTCCTTGAGTCCTATCGTGATTCTAACATAATCCTTGATCTGCTCTGTGGAGAAATGACGAACGAGAATTCCATTATCTTTCAGCTTCTGATACAGTGTATCTCCATCAATCTGGTTGTGCTTGGCAAAAACGAAGTTCGCCTTCGATGGCAGGACGGTGAATCCCATTTCACGAAGCTTTTCCGTGGTGTACTCTCTGTTCTCCGCAATGATTTTGTTATTTGCCTGATAGTATTTATCCTCATCGATGGCGGCTTCACCCAGAATCAGGGACATCAGGTTGACGTTGTACGGATTGGTGGAATATTGCATCTTGGCAAGGTCGTCAATCAGTTCCTTGTCGCCGATGGCGAATCCCAGACGTCCACCTGCGAAGCTTCTGGATTTCGAGAAGGTCTGTGAGATCAGGATGTTGTCGTATTTCTTGATCAGCGGAACGGCGGATTCGGTACCGAAGTCAACATACGCCTCGTCGATGAGAACGACGTGGTTCGGATTGCTCTTCACGATTTCCTCGATTTGCTCGATTGGGAGTGCAATGCCAGTCGGTGCGTTCGGGTTCGGCAGGATGATGTTCGTATCTTCCTGACAATAGTCCTTATAGTCGATGCTCATATCTTCCTTGAGCGGAACCTTGCGGTAGTTGACGTTGTGGAGGTTCGCGATGACTTCGTAGAAGCTGTAGGAAATCTCCGGGAACAGCAGCTTGTCGTCTTCGTCATTGAATGCCATCATCGAGAAGTTGAGGATGTCATCCGAACCATTCGACAAGAATACGTTCTCCGGCTCCACGTTATACAGTGCAGCGATTTTCTTCTTGAGGCTGGACCCCGTTGGATCCGGATACAGTCTCAGACGCTTCATGTCGACTTCGTCGAGGCAGCGGTTCACACCCGGTGCCGGCGGGAATGGAGATTCGTTGGTATTTAGTTTTACATACTCCATCTCCTTCGGTTGTTCGCCCGGTGTATATGATTCAAAGTTCTTGTAACGTTCACGAATAAATCTGCTCATTTAATAATTGTCCTTTCCATTCTTTCGGATAAGCACACTTCTGCCGTGTGCATCCAATCCTTCTTCTGCCGCGAAGCGTGCAACCTTGTCTGCGACAGCGGTCAGCGCATCTTCGGTATAATAGGAATATTGCATCTTCTTCACAAAATCATCCACCGAAAGCGGACTGTTGAATCTCGCGGTGCCACTGGTCGGCAGCGTGTGGTTCGGCCCGGCGAAATAGTCGCCCAGCGCCTCCGGACAATTCTTGCCCAGGAATACCGAACCGGCGTGCTTAATCTGGTCGAGATAATCAAACGGATTGTCAACGCAGAGTTCGAAGTGCTCCGGAGCAATCTCGTTCGCGATATCGATGGCGGTCTGGATGTCATCTGCCAAAATAATTTTACCATTATTATCGATGGATGCACGGGCAATTTCTTCTCTCGGCAGTTTCGACAGCTGATCCTCGAGTTCGTCTGCCACTTCGTCCATCAGTTTCTCACTGTCGGTGACGAGCACAGCTGTTGCGAACTTATCGTGTTCTGCCTGGGACAGCATATCCGCAGCAACCACTTCCGGCTGGCAAGTACCATCCGCTACGATGAGGATTTCGCTTGGACCTGCAATCATGTCGATGGAAACCATGCCGTAGACCTGCTTCTTCGCCTCAGCAACAAACGCGTTGCCCGGGCCCACGATTTTGTCCACACGCGGAATCGTCTCGGTTCCGTATGCGAGTGCGGCAATCGCCTGCGCACCGCCCACGCGGAAGATACGGTTCGCACCGCCGATCTTCGCTGCAGCGAGGAGCACCGGATTGATGCTGCCGCCGGTTGCTGGTGTCGTGATGACGATTTCCTTAACACCGGCAATCTGTGCCGGAATGCAGTTCATCAGAACGGTGGACGGATATGCCGCCGTGCCGCCCGGCACATAGAGACCGGCACGCTCAATCGGCAGAACTTTCTGACCGATAACGATGCCCGGCTTCTCGTTCAAGATAAAACTGTTGCGTTTCTGATGGCTGTGGAAAGCACGGATATTCTCCGCTGCTTCCTCGAGAATCTGAATCAGTTCCGGGTCTACCGAATCGTAGGCTGCTTGAATTTCTTCAGCAGTCACTTCGAGCGGTGCATCGGAATGATCGAACTTCTCACTGTATTCCTGGAGCGCCGCGTCACCGCGCTGGCGCACGTTCTCGATGATATCGGCAACAATGCCTTCCACATTGGCGGGCATCTGTGTGCGTGCGAAGATGTCTTCGTTCGCCACTTCTCCGTATCTGTATTTCTTAATCATGTCGTCTCACCCCTTGTTGTTTTCTTATTCGTTTTACTCACTCAGCTGTTCGGCAAGTCCGCTTCTCAGGCACTCCACCTCGTCCGTCTTGAACTTGAAGCTGGACTTGTTCGCGATGAATCTCGCGCTGATGTCCACGATAAATTCCTTCGTCTCCAGGTTGTTCGCACGGAGCGTGTTCCCAGTCTCGACGATATCCACGATGACATCGGAAAGTCCCAGGATGGGTGCAATCTCGATGGAGCCGTTCAGCTTAATAATATCGATATCTCTGCTTTTACCTGCGTAATAGGTGCGTGCGATTTCCGGGAACTTCGTCGCCACGCGGAGCGTGTGCTCCGGATCGTCGTGCCAGTCCTTCGGGCCGGCAACCATCATGCGGCACTTGCCACACTTCATGTCGAGCAGCTCGTATACGTCGGCACCGCTCTCCAGCAAGATGTCCTTGCCCACCACGCCGACGTCCGCGGCGCCTCGTTCCACGTAGATGGCTACGTCCGATGGTTTTACCCAGAAATAACGAACCTGTTTCTCTTCGTTTTCAAAAATGAGTTTCCGGCTCTCCTCGAGGAGTTCCGGGCACTCGAAGCCCGCTTTCGCGAACATTTCATATACTTTCAATCCCAGTCGTCCCTTGGGAAGTGCTACGTTAATTGTCTGCTTCAACTGTCTTCACCTCGCCATTCTCGATTTGAACCAACTTGCCATACCGGAGACTCTTCGGCACGCGCTTCTGCACCGACACGCTGTACCCCTCGTCAGTATATTTCCGAACCACACGGTTCAGCGTCTCCAGGTCTTCCCACGGATGATCCAGAATGACTACATCCACGTCCACATCTTTGCGCTGGCGGTTGAGCTCGGTAAGCTCGCCCATGGAGATGGAGAATCCGATGGCGCCGGCGTTCAGGTGCCCCATCTTCCACATCAGATTATCGTAACGGCCGCCCGACAGAATCGCCTGTGCGATGCCTTCCACGAAGCCCTGGAAAATAACGCCGTTGTAGTATCCCATATCGTTGACCGCCGAGAAATCGAAACGAACATTCTTCTCGAGTCCCTGCGCTTTGAGTGCCGAAACGACGACCTTGAGCTCGTCAATGGCACGCTTCATCGTGTTGTTGACCGCAAGCTGATTGAGACGGCCCACCATCTCATCAATTGGTCCATAAATGCTGATGAGATCCTTGAGGCGGCGGAGCATCTTGTCCGGCACACCGTGTTCCTCACAAATTTCGAGTGCGCCATGGATATTCTTCTCGCCAATGCACTGCAGCACCTTCTCCTCCGCTTCTGGGGAGAGGTTGAGAAGTGCCGTCATGCCACGAACAATGCCCATGTGCGACAGATCCAACACGTAGTTCTCGTCAATGAGTTCCAGGCTTCGCACTGCCAGAATAATCACTTCGCAGACATCGTATCCACCAATGTCGCCGATGCATTCGATTCCCGTCTGCGGAATCTCGCGGAAAGCACCGCTCCACTTCGAGAGGCGGTACACCTCATCGTCGTAGCAGAACTTCTGCACTTCGCCCGGCACGACCTCCGCATTCTTCGCGATGGAGAGCGTCACGTCCGGTTTGAGCGCGATGAGCTTGCCCTTCGAATCGGTAAAAGTAAGGATTCCATCATTACCGAGGAAGTCCTTGTTTCTCGCGTAGAGCTCGTAATCTTCAAATTTTCCCGTCTTAAAACGCTGATATCCGTAACGTCCGAACAGCTGTCTCAATTTCATGATGGCGCGTTCGTCGTTTCGGAGTACTTTGTCATAATCAATCATTTTCTTTTAACCTTTCCAATACCACTTTATATCCACCGGGACCGTACATCAGACACTTGTTCACCCGGCCAATGGTGGCAGAGCTGGTGCCGGTCTCCTTGCTGATATCATTGAACACTTTACCTTCTGACAGCAGTCTCGCAACTTCCAGTCGATGGGTCATGTCCTGAATCTCTTTGATTGTACAGATATCTTCGATGAACTGCTTGACCTCTTCCTCGGTCTCGAGGAGAAGGAGTGCTTTGACGAAGTTATCGTAGTATTTCTTATCCTTTTCGTTCATACTAACCGTCCTTTGTATTAATCGGAGTGGGTGCGTAGCTTGCGCTGTTGAAGGTTGCTCTCTAGCGGATATTCCTTTCGGTAAAAGTAATTTTCTATCGCTCGGTTTTCCGCTGAAAGTATGCATTCCTCTTTCACGCTTTAGCACGCTAACATTATAACGCGTGACTAGTCGTCCGTCAACGGAACTACGTGAATATTTTGTGATTTTTCATAAATTTTAAGGATTTAATACAGTGCAATATATTAAATACAGCACAAAGCGAAAAAAATTCAAATTTAACCTAATTGCGGTTAAATTTATTACTTGACATTAGATTTATATAGTAATATATTAAGACTTGTATAGGAGGTGTGCTATGTCATATACAAGTTTTGGCGAATTTGTGCGTATATTGAGAATTAAGAATCACGAAGTTATGGGCGATATGGCGAAAGTTCTCGGAGTGAAAATCCCCTTTCTTTCAGCCGTTGAAAATGGGAAGAAAAATGTCCCTGCCACTTGGTTTGATATCATATCAAGTCATTATAATTTGAATGACGAAGAGCAAAAGAAGCTTGCTCAATCCATTGAAGAATCTCGAACGCAATACAAAATATCAACAGAAAAAGCTGGGATTAATCAACGGAGGGCCGCATTACAATTTTCTCGTTCATTTGATGAGATGGATGATGAAACCGCATTGAAGATTTTGAAACTTCTAAACAAGGAGGATGATAACAATTAATGGATTACTTGACCAAACCAACAAGCAGACACGATCTTAGAAAATATTCCAAAATATTTCGCAAGCTCTTCCGAGTACCATTAACGGGTCCATTTCCAGTTCTGGAAGTATTGGATCGATTGAATGAAATTTCCCCCGGGAGCAGATACGAAATTCTTGAGGATAGCGAGTTTCCACCAAAAACAATGGCTCGATGTTTTCCTAATGAAGACGGTGGATTTACTATTGAAATCAGAGAAAGTGTCTACAATGGTGCATACGAAAGACAAGTAGGTGCTTATCTCGACTTTATCAATCATGAAATTTGCCATGTATTCTTATACAACATTGGATTCACGCCGATATTAGAGCGAAGTTTTGGAAACTACGAATTACCGGCATATCGTAGTGTTGAATGGCAAGCAAAAGCACTTTGTGGAGAAGTCATGGTTCCTTATGAAGAAAGCCAAGGCATGGCTCTAGACGAAATTGTAAATAAATATCATGTCTCAAAGGGACTTGCCAAGAATCGCCTACAGTTGTGATATCTAAAGACATGAAAGGAAGTGATGCTTTTGATTGCAAAATAAAAAGCATTTCATAAGTTGCGGCAACAACATACGAAATGCCTAACGTCAGTCGGATATGCTAAAACGACCGACCTCTCTACACGGAAATTCTAGCATATCCTTTCACTATTGTCAAAAAGCAAGTTAACCATTGCATTTTGACATAAAGGCACCGAACAGATGCAGAAAGGTTATATTATGACGAATTTATTTTATGACGGTTTCAACTCAAAGTTGATTGAGACCGCCAGATTTACGACGCTGTTGGAGATTCCTATTCTAGAAGCTCCAACAGAAATCATCATCCCTACTGTTGCAGTACCGTTTTCTAAACGGCGTGTGCTTACAGGGATACCTACCGAAATGCTTATATTCTATGAGCAAGATCCGAAATTCCGGGAATTCGTCAGCGTTCCACAGAATTTCATGAAGGAATTAGAAGGCGCTATAATGTTCTCAACACCGGATTGCTCGTTATACCGTGACATGCCATTATGGGAGCAAATTGCGAACATTGGTGTTAGTCGTTCCATCGGCTATTATCTGCAGCAACAAGGCAAATATGTTATCCCAAACGTACGTTGGGGTGATGAACGAACAATTTCTAAGGAAACATTTGGTTTTGCTCCCGCTTTTGCGGGGATTCCACAGAATAGCATTGTTTCCATCGGTACATATGGTTGTTCCAAAAGCAAAGAGGATAAGTATTACCTCGAATATGGGCTGGATTCCATGCTTGCGGAATTAACACCAAAAGTTGTTATTGTATATGGATCATATAATCCGAGAATCTTCACGAAATACGAAAAATACGCCCAATTTGTAAATATTCCAGATTGGACCACCTACAGACATTCGAAAACGGAGGTGGCATAATGGGAACTAGCAAATGCGGTAGATATTTAAATACAAAGGGTTCCGGAAGAAGTGTCAGCGATTTTGCCCTAGTTCATTCCAGCGAAGGTGCGTTCACGCGCAGTCAGACTCGCGTGAATGGCAAAATAATCGTTAAGCTTCGATTGAATAATGGTGGACACGGGCAGAAAGGAATGGATTTACTCGACAAATATAGGATTAAATACAACATTGAAAAAACATATCCGAACGGAGTGCGAGTGGGTAATGTTCCTACTCATAAAAAAAGAGCTAAAGCTAAAGGAATTGGACAGTCATGGTTTCCAAGATTATGGACTGAAAAGGATATTCGCCATGCGGGTGAACATGTCGCCGGATTGAAAGCTAACCGTCATGCCCTCGACGGGAAAACATTATATGGAAATTACAAAGGTGTTCGCGTTGGAATTATCAAGACTAATGGAAAAATCGCAACAGTGTTTCCAGACAACATCCAACCGACAAGGAGGAATAGGAAATGATAAAAGACACTATTAAAGAAATTATCAGAGAGCGAATCCGCATCGCAGATGAAACCGAAGACAATTGGGACTACGGCATAGAGCAATGCTGGAAACAATGTACAGAAATTTTTTCTGCTAATATTCCCGAAAGCGTAGATTATTTCTTAAATCAATGCACTGATGAAGAACTATATTGGTTATCTGAAGATTTCGAAAACATTGCAGAAAGAACGCAAAGCCGGGATCTACTTATCGCTTGGCAAAATCGACTCAACAGCGTCTTACCAAAGAACTATGACCAGAGCAAGTTTGAATCAAATCATATGCGAAATTGTGTAGACTATAGCGAATATTACCGAAGCATCGAGCAAGATATAAAATATGCAGAAGGAAAATTAAACTGCTAATCTATAATATCAAATCACTGCAAATTATTGATGATAACTTCATTTTCCCACGAAAAACACGCCGACTCCATTCGGAGCCGGCGTGTTTTGTAGGAAGTGTTGCATATTCCTTATGTATGAAGAATATCCGATGGTAGTGTATCAGATAGGTCTTCCGATTAGGTGAATATTGCGAACTGCATTGGGTACGATACAGTTCTATTGATGAAGTGGTTCACGCCTTAGAATTCAGCATCTCCATTCCATACGTCGTCGCTATTCGGAATCTCATCTTCTGGATATACATAAGCAATTTTGGAAACGTTGATGAGGTGCTCATATCCGAGGTTCTCGGAGATGGAGCATCCGGACCAAGATCCGCAGCCCAAAGTAGCAGTTGGCACCATGCCGACAGCAAGTGCTGGGTTTGCGCTGAACACGCCCGGACAATTAACCAGCAGTCTGGATACCGGCAGTGTTACACCTGCATACTCAATATATTCTTTATTATTGGTCTGGACTACGGAAGAGTGTCCGGCACCTTCTGCGAGGAGGTTTTCCTTCGCAATGCGAACGCCATCTTTGAAGTTTTCACTCTCGATGTGAACTGCGACCGGCATCATCTTCTCACGGCAAAGCGGTTCGTCAGTTCCATACTTATCTACTTTTACAACGATGATGGAGGTATCCTCCGGAATTTCAATGCCAGCCATCTCAGCGACTTTCTGTACGCTCTGACCAACCGGAGCACCGTTAATCTTTCCGAAACCATTCGGGAACATCAGCTCACGCAGCTTATCACGTTCCTCGTCGTTATCGATGTAGTATACTTTCTGCTCCTTCATCAGTTCTACAACCTTATCCGAGATGGACTTTGGTGTGATGAACGAACGGTTGCAAGCGCAGATGATACCATTGTCGAACTTGTTTCCGAAAATCGTCTGCTCCACAGCCAGCTTCAGATTGTCATAGTCTTCATCGAAGATAGTCTGGGAGTTTCCAGGTCCTACGCCATATGCTGGCTTACCACTGGAATAAGCAGCCTTTACCATGCCAGGACCACCGGTTCCAAGAACGGTATCCGATGCAGCCATCATCATCTGCGTCATCTCGATATCTGGATCTTCCACGCACTGGAAGATGTTATCTGGAGCACCTGCCTTCTTCAATGCGTCATTGAAAATCTGGCAAGTGTGTGCAGTGGACTTCTTTGCTCTTGGATGTGGCGAGCACAGCATAACGTTGCGGCCCTTCAGTCCGTAAACACCATTGTACAGAATAGTGATGTTCGGGTTAGTGGTTGGGATTACACAAGAGATAATGCCCTTTGGATGAGCGACCAAAGTCAGGTGGTGACGCTCATCGTGGCCGATTATGCCAACGGACTTCTTATTCTTGATAGCGTACCATACGCCATCTGCCGAGCCTGTGTTCTTTGCAATTTTGTCCGGCACGTTTCCGAGTCCGGTTTCTGCAACAGCCTCTTCTGCCAGTTCTACTGCATGCTCCTTAAAAGCCTCGCAGCATACGCGGCACAGCTCGTCAATCTGTTCCTGTGTATACGATTCCAGTTCAGCAAGTGCCTTGCGGCCATTTGCAATCATCTGATCAAGTCTAGCCTGATTATCCATTTATGGTTCCTCCTTCGAGTAAAATACTCGATGCTTATTTTTATAATGATACGTTTTGTGATGTATATTGAATTTTGTAGTAATCTAAAAGCAAATTTTAATTCCCCTAGTGCCCCGATTATGCGTAGATGCGTTTCAGGATAGCCATTGCGTCTGCAGCAGTCATCTTTCTTGGGTTGAATACCTGGAACAGTTCGTTCTCGATGAGATCAGCCATCTCTTCGAAGCGGCTTTCGTCGTATTCATAAGACTTGATGTCTGGCATACCAACCTGGTTGTCACGGAAGTCAATCAGTGCATCACGAACGATTGCACCAATCTGCTCTGGTGTTTCATTTCCTTCGAATTTTGCTCCCAGCAGCTCACCGAGACGCTTAGTTCTTTCTGGTACGGCCGGAGCGTTGAACTCGATAACGTATGGTTCAGCTGCCATAACTGCGATGCCGTGTGGTACGTCGAACAGTCCGCCGATAACATGGCCGAAGGAGTGACCAGCATGAGTATGTCCATATCCGAGCATCCATCCGCCGACGGAAGATGTTACTGCCATCTTTCCTCTTGCTTCGAGGTCCTTACCGTTCTTTACGGCTCTTGGCAGATATTCTACGCAAGTACGAACGCCCTGCTCTACGAAGAAGTCAACAAGTCCGTTCGCAACGTTAGTAACCATGGATTCTGCACAGTGAGAGAATGCATCAAGACCGGTAGCGATTGTCAGCTTCGGAGGCATTCCTACCATTACTTCTGGATCGAGGATTGCGTAATCCGACATTGCATTGGTTGCCAGGATTGGGTGCTTGTTGTGATCCTTATCCGACAGTACGATACCATCCGATACTTCACTTCCGGTTCCGGATGTGGTTGGAATGATAATCAGTCCTGGAGAAAGCTTCATCTCTACGCTTGGATCAGCGAAGCGGAGAATTGGTCCCTCATTGAATCTCATCAAGTTGATTGCCTTCGCAGCGTCGATGCTTCCGCCACCGCCTACGCCGATAACGCAGTCACAACCATCTTTCTTGCACTGCTCCGCACCAGCTTCTACGATATAATCTGGTGGATTTGGGCGAACCTGGTCAAATACTTCGTATTCGCATCCGCTTGCCTTGAGGCTCTCACCTACTTTGTCAACAAGACCAGTTGCGATGATTCCTGGGTCGCATACGATCATCGGCTTCTTGTAGCCAACGGAAGTAACGAGTTCGCCAATCTGCTGTACACTACCATTTCCATACAGTACCTTTACGCGCTGGTAAAATTGAAAGTTTAACATGCTTCATCCTCCTCATAATAATTATTTGGATCTCTCTTTTAACTTATACATACATGGCTGTATGTCGTTTACAACTGCATAGTAATCCTTGAAAGCGCCTCTGTCAAACGTTTTGTTTTTGTCAAACTCATTTTTACATACGCTGCTGTTTGTAAAATCACAAAAGTTTCACAAAACATCCGAAACCCTTATTCCTTGCGAATTTTCATTTTCTTCCTGCTTAATGAAGGTGCTTTCGCCTGTTCATCCATTAGAAAATATTTCTAGCTTAGAATTACTTTCTCTTTTCAAATCCGTGCATAAAAACAGCGGGCAAAGCCCTGCTCTCGCAGTTCTTCGCCCGCATTTTCTTCAATCTTACATTTCCGGCACCCATGTGCTATCGCCACGCACTGCATTAAGACCACATGCTCGCCGGCATCTAAGCGATTATGCTTTTACACTGTCATCGATGTCCTTCAATATCACATCGACGTAATGAACAACGTTCTCTCGCGTCAGCTGGATTCCAATCGGAATATTCTTCGTCAGGAACATGCCCTCAAATAGCAAATATAAGCCAAGAGAATAGTCCTCTGCTTTCTTTCCTTCAATCTGGTTCACCCTCAGATGCACACGAATCTCTTCGTTGAAATACTGGAGCAAATTCCGCTTAACCTCGCGAAGTTCTTGGAATACATCGTCAAATTCCGTTCTGCCCACGGTGTAACTCATCGTCTTGAAGACGAAGTCGACATAACGATTCTCGTTCATCGCCATCCAGAAGACTTCTTCCAGACGCTCACGAGTTGACATATCCTCCGGAAGATCATGGGCAAACTGTGCTACGTCGCCCTTCTCCATGGTCAGCTGAATCACTGCACGATACAGGTCATTCTTGTCCGAGAAGTGCCAATATATCGCACCACGTGTTACATTGGCGCGGCTTGCAATTTCCTCTAACGACGTCGCTTCGTATCCCTTCTCATAGAAGCAGTCGAAGGCTGCGTTCAATATTTGCTCTTTCGTAATGAGCATGTCTTCTTTCTTTCTACGCATCTTCCAATGCTCCCTCCCAAAATCATTTCTTGTAATGCTACCGCTTTATCGTTCTGAAATCAAGTTATTTTTTGACTCGAGTTGAATTCAATGATTGTGAACATTGTTATAAATTAATCTAATAGAATTGTTTTCTAAACCACTTTTGAATCACTTTTGACTTTGTTATAAAGAAAACGAAGTTTTTTGTTGTTTGGAGTTTCATTCCACCTATTTAGCGGATATTTCACTCCAGCACATGGCACCGTGCGTCTCATCGGAGCGGACTTGCGCAACTGTCCGCACGAAAATTCGATGCTACTGGTCGGAACCTTCCGATAAATATTGGTTGCGGAGGGTACCCGGAGCTACTTTTACCAAATCCCCGTACGGCTCCAAGAGATCATCGAGATCATATTCGTCGAAGGCAACCATCGCATAGATTCCATTGATGGAATGCGAGTGAAGTTCATTTCGCATGTTCACTTCGAGCATGCCTTTGCCCTTGATGTAGAGGCAGTTCGCCTCGTCATCGCGGATGATTTCGCGGATGTCTTTGTCCTTGATGTAATAAGTAATCAGCTTCATTCCCTGCTGATAGATGTAATAGATGCCCTTCGGTGCCGCCTCGAAACGCGCAGAGTGAAGGCTCCCGAACGGCTTCTCGTAATACTTCTTGGTAAAATGGTGTGCAAGAATCGTCAATATACCCGTTATCCAAATGGAGAAATGCAATGGAAGGATGCCTTTCGTAGTTGTTGCATCCTTCGTTGCCATAAATGCGAAGTAAATTCCGACGCAACCTAGCCCGAATACGATAAATACGATTGCTCGGTACATCCGAAACTTCGGATGCATGTTATTCCAGGCGTGCTTCCGTGTGTTGAGGAGTCCAAGGTCTCCTAGATATTTGTCGTTGTTGTGGTCTACATAGAGACCTTTGCTCTTCTGATCACTCATCCTTATTCCTCTGCAATTATTATTCTCTAGAGTTATTATCCTTTAGAGTTGTTATTTCCCAGAATCATTATTCCTCTATGCCAGTCATTCTCAGCAAGTTCACCCATTCGTCGTACTGTTCCTCAGTGTACATACCGAGCTCTACGCCAGCTTCCTTGAGCGTGCTGTTATCTGCATGTGCTTTCTTTGCAATCTTTGCGGCGTTTTCGTATCCGATATGGGTGTTGAGAGCGGTCGCTACCATCAGCGACTTCTCAGCGTTCTCGGTCATTTTATCCTCGTTCACAGTAATACCGCAGACGCAGTTCTTCTCGAGAGAAGTCAGCGACTGAGACAGTAATGTAACCGATTCAAGGAATGCATCTGCCATTACTGGCATGTATACGTTGAGCTCGAAATTTCCCTGCGATGCAGCAACACCAACAACAGTGTCGTTACCCATCACGCGAACAGCAACCATCGTTGCCGATTCCGTCTGAGTTGGGTTCACTTTGCCCGGCATGATGGAACTTCCTGGCTCATTTGCAGGAATAGTGATTTCGCCCATTCCGCATCTCGGACCACTTGCCAGCCAGCGAATGTCATTCGCCATCTTCATGAGATCTGCTGCCAGTCCCTTGAGTGCACCGTGCATTGCCACATATCCATCCTTCGAAGAAAGGGCATAGAACTTGTTCGGCGCGGTAACGAAATCCTTACCGGTCAGTGCATTCAAGTTCTCAACAGCTTTTTCCGCGAACCCCTTCGGCGCATTGAGTCCTGTTCCAACCGCAGTTCCACCAAGTGCGATCTCCTTAAGTGGTGGCAAATTGCGCTTGATGTTATCTAAGCTGTGTTCCATCATGGAGCGCCATCCGCTAACTTCCTGTCCGAATGTCAGGGGAACCGCATCCTGCAGATGGGTGCGTCCCGTCTTGATGGTCTTCATGTATTTCTTCTCCAGCTGTGTCAACGTCTCAATCATGTGCTGAATTGCTGGGATTAACTGGTCTTCGATAGCAAACACCGAAGCGATGCTCATTGCCGTTGGGAATGTATCGTTCGAACTCTGGGATTTGTTGACATCATCATTCGGATGGAGTACGCGACTTCCTGCCAATGCAGCAGCTCTTCCGGCGATGACTTCATTGACGTTCATATTCGTCTGCGTTCCACTTCCTGTCTGGTATACCACTAGTGGAAAATGGTCATCCAGAAGACCTTGCTTAATCTCATCACAAACGATGAAGATGTAGGAAGCCTTCTCCGGTGCGAGCACCTTGAGATCTAGGTTTGCACACGCAGCCGCATTCTTCAAATAGCCAAAAGCACGGATGATTTCAATTGGCATCCGTCTTCCAACTTTGAAGTTCTCAAAGCTTCTCTGTGTCTGTGCGCCCCAGTATCGGTCTGCCGGCACCCTCATCTCGCCCATCGTATCTTTTTCGATTCTGTATTCCATGTACGGTTCCTCGTTTCCAGTTGTTTCTCATAATCAAGTCCCTTCGAATTACTTCGAAGGGCGCTGATTACATTCTCTTATCTATTATTGTTGTTTCTATATAACAGTAACTATTACAGTTGCTGTTGTCGCACCGATTTCACCGGCACCCGTGCAATTGCATTTTACGGTGCTATGCCTTCGGCACTTGTCTATATTTGCTTCTTAGCGGTGCATCGGTCTGCAGAGTCCCGAAGCAACAGCTTCGTCTGCAACAGCTTTCGCGATGGCATCTGCAACGCGCTCATCAAATGCGCCCGGCAGTACATAATCCGCATTCAGCTCGTCATCGGTGATTACTGCAGCCAACGCTTCTGCCGCCTTGATTTTCATTTGCTGGGTTACCTTCGTGGCACCAACGCTGAGCAAACCCTTGAAGAAACCTGGGAATACCAATACGTTGTTCACCTGGTTCGGGAAGTCGGAACGTCCTGTTCCAACAACAACTGCGCCTGCTTCTTTTGCAGCATCCGGCATGATTTCTGGAACCGGGTTTGCCATTGCGAAGATGATTGGATCGCGGTCCATAGACTGAACCATCTCTGGTGTAACCATGTTTGCCTGAGATACGCCAACAAAGACATCGGCATTATGGATTGCGTCCTTGAGCGTACCAGTCTGGTGAATCGGATTCGTCAGCTTGGCGATTTCTTCTTTTACCGCATTGTTGCGCGGATTGCCTTCCGTTACGATGCCCTTGCTATCGCAGAGAATAACGGTTCCGAGGTTCATGTCGAGAATCAGCTTCGTGATAGCGATTCCGGCTGCACCTGCACCGTTCACAACGATTTTGAGTTTGCCACGTTCCTTGTTCACCACCTTGAGGGCATTCAAGATTGCAGCACAAGTGATGATGGCGGTTCCGTGCTGGTCATCGTGGAAAATCGGAATGTCGCACTTCTCGATGAGTTTCTGCTCGATTTCGAAACATCTCGGTGCACCGATGTCTTCCAGGTTGATGCCGCCAAAGCTCTTAGAAATGCGGTAAATGGTCTCCACGATTTCATCCGTGTCCTTCGTATCTACGCAGAGCGGAATCGCATTTACGCCGCCAAAGCGCTTGAAGAGTGCGCATTTTCCTTCCATAACCGGCATTGCGGCGCTCGGACCAATGTCACCCAATCCCAGTACGGCGGTTCCATCAGTGATTACGGCAACCAGATTCCCCTTGCCGGTGTAATCGTATGCGAGATCTTCGTCCTTCTGAATCTCGAGGCACGGTGCGGCAACACCTGGTGTGTAGGCGATTGCGAGGTCTTCGTCGGTCTCAATCGGTGCTTTCAGCTCGATGTCGAGCTTGCCTTTCCATTCCTTATGTTTCTGCAAAGCTTCTTTGCTGTTGTCTGCCATCTCAAAATCCTCCATAATTCCCTTGTTAGTTGTAATGACAAAAATAAAAATAATGAACAAAACATCTATGATAAAACCGCAAGCATAAATCTGCCAGCGGTTCCATTGACATTATATAGAAAATCATTTCTCCACCACTCGACCTGGTCTTTGACCCCACACTTGCCTTGACCCGAGTTTCCCGGAGGACTTACTTCTAAACTACGCCATGATCACCGCCGCTTCCTGCTGACGGCTTACGTGGATCCCTTTGCCCGTAGCTGGCTTGGACTTTCAACCACGAACATGGTGAAGAAATGATTTCTATTCAGCTTTGATGACATCCGCACCAGCGGCGAACGTCAAAATGTATACCCGCTCCGCTCCGGCAGCCAGCAGCATTTCCGCCGCCGCATCCACCGTAGAGCCCGTTGTGTATATGTCGTCAATCAGCAGCAGATCCTTTCCGGACACATCCGTTACTGCAGATTCTGCCACTTCCATCGCCCCCGCTAACACCTGCCTCCGCTCCGCCGGTGCCATCCCGCGAAGAGGCGCCGTGTTCCGAACTCTCTGGAGCGCATCGCCGAGGTATTCGGTTTCTTCCAAGCGCGCGAGTTCTCTCGCGATAACTGCCGCTTGGTTGTAGCCGCGTTGCCGCCGCTTCTCTTCGCTCATCGGCACTGGCAGAATCGCATCGTACACAAGGCCAGTCTCCATTCGGAGCTGCCCCATGCGGTTATGCATGATTTCTGCAATCGTGATTCCGATATCCGTCCGCCCGTGATATTTGAGGGCGAAGAGCATGCTCCTAGGATTCATGCCATATTCACAGCAGGTGAATCCCATATCAAACACATGCGCGTGCTCACGACAGCTGTAACAAATCCGCATCGGATTGTTCCGCGATAAGATTTTCCCACACTTCTGGCAAGTGCGTATCTCCAGGCTTTCGTCCAGCTCTACCGCTGAAGAAATCATTCGAGTTTCTTCTGCGATTCTATTGCTTCGCATCGCTGCATCTTGACTTCCATCTGCCCAGCGGATATCTGCGATGCACTCATTGCACAGTCGGTACGGCCGACTTGTGTCGATGATTTTACCACAGCAAATACAATAGAGCGCACTTGGGTAGATCAAATCCAAGAATTTCTCATATAACATCCGAAAATCAACATTCATAACGTGAATATCCTCTCTCGGATGCACTTGGGTATTAGGTTCATTCTAGCACAAAAAATTAACGGATTAAAGGAAAACTCGAGTACAGAACTTAGAACACTTCACCCATGTCAATTTGACGAAGGCGATATTCCAGTCCCGTATACCGTTCATCCATGCGATTATTGTCGACCATCGCGTTGAGACGGTCTTCCATTCCGACAATGACAACCAGATTCTTTCCCCTCGTCACGCCGGTGTAGAGAAGATTTCGTGTCATCAGCATCGGTGGGAACCAGCTCATTGGCATCACAACAGCCGGGAATTCGCTTCCCTGGCTCTTGTGCACCGTAATCGCATACGCGAGTTCCAGTTCCAGCAGTTCTTCGCCACCGTAGATTACTGTCTTGTCATCGAAAAGTACGGACATTCTGCCGGCATCCTTGTCGATGGATTCAATCCAACCCATATCTCCGTTGAAGACACCACAGCCTTCATCCTGGTCTTGCCACTCCTTCGTGCGTTTCCACTCCAGCGAGTAATTGTTGCGGATTTGCATTACTTTGTCACCTTCTCGGAAGGTTTTCGAACCAATTTTGAGTTCCGCCTTACCTTCTTCGGCAGGGTTCAGGACTTCCTGCAAGACCTGATTCAAATTCACCGTTCCGAGCATCCCCTTCTTGGTCGGTGTGATGACCTGAATGTCGTATCCGCTGTGAACAAAGTCGAAGTAATTCTCCAGACGCCCCTGGAAAAGTTCTTGTATCGTCGCCAGAATATCTTCCTCACGGCTTCTCCGCATCAGGAAGAAATCCTTGTTGCTTTCGTTTGAGTAAGGGTGTTCGCCCTGTTGAATCATATGGGCGTTCACCACGATGAGGCTCTCTTCCGCCTGGCGGAAAATCTCGGTGAGCCGCACTGTCGTGATATATTCGCTTCGAATCATGTCGCGCAGCACGTTGCCCGCGCCGACCGACGGGAGCTGATCCACGTCGCCCACGATGATGAGTCGTGTCCCCGGCTGAATGGCTTTGAGCAGTCCATCCATCAGCATCAAATCAATCATCGACGCCTCATCGATGATG
>CAVFWT010000033.1:0-54624 GCA_963626305.1 bacterium
GATTTGGAGTTAATGAAAAAGTTAATTCATACATACTTTTTCCCGGGAATAAAGGAGGAAATACAAGAACGTGGGTTTGAATGATTTGCTCAATATCAATAAATCGCTGGAAATTCTCAAAAGTCGCATGAGTATCACACGTCAGCGCTTAGAAGAAGTGCGCATGGAGTTGAATGATGCCAAAACACAAATTAAGAAACAGAACAATCGTATTTCTGAACTGGAATCGATTGTGCAGCGAGAGTTTGTTCGGCGCGATGAATGGGAAAGAAAAGAAGCAGAAGTTCATCGCCTTGCAAATGGGCGAAAGGTTTGGGTCATCAAATGTCCAGCACCGGATTCTGCCCTGAAGTATCATGGCGGTAAGTATGGTGATTATGCTTATTGCATGAATATCAAGAAAAATCTAGAACAGCTCGGGTACTATGTCGTCCTCGATTGCTACGAAGATTGGAATTGCAGCATCAATGCGGACGTCGTTCTCGTCATCCGAGGAACACATGACTTCCACCCCGATCGCCGTGACGAGCGCACGAAATTCGTGCTCTGGATGGTGAGTCATCCAGAAATGGTGACGATTGATGAACTGAATTTATACGATCTTGTTCTGGTGGATTCAGAGCCATATGCAGTAAGATTGAAACAAGAAGCCAATGTCCCCGTAGAACCATTCTACGTGCTGACCGATACGGATATGTTCTACCCGCAATTGGACTCCGATGATGTAACATCACCGACCGTTGCGAGCTCAACAATACTTAGCAACAAACCGTTTGATGTAAATGCTCATTACAACCGCGTTTTTATTGGAAATACGCGCGGAATTCTGCGTGATTGTATAAAATGGTGTAATGACAATCATATTGAAGTTGATGTCTGGGGGGCAGAGTGGGAGAAATTTTTCCCGAACAGTCTGTATGTTCATCTTCACGGACAGGTGGCTTATGAGCAGATTCCGGAGATTTATCGTCATTCCAGATTTGTTATTAATGACCACTATGAAGAAATGCTCGAAACCGGCATGCTGAATAATCGCTTTCCGGAAGTTCTTCTATCGGGTATTCCGATGATCTGTGACTGGTCCGAAAGTTTCGAGAAGAAATATGGAGACATGGTTCTCTTCTATCGAAACGAGGCGGAATTTCTTCAGTGCATGGAAGAAATGGAAACGCGTTATGATGAGCTAAAAGCAAATGTTATGCAGAACCAGGAGAATTTACGAGCAACCTTTGATTTTCAAATGGGAATTCAGCGTATGGTAAAGCTGATTGAAGAATCTGGAAATAGCGTAACTAGATAGTGCCAATAGGGCGTATTTATAAAAACGATAAATCGATTTGCAGTAATATGACCTCAACATCATGTATAATCAACGATGATAGAATTTATGAACTTTAAGGAGGATTATTTATGAAGAAGATGTTATTGGTTGCCGCACTGGCTGTAACGATGGTATTCTCTCTGGCAGCATGCGGAAGCTCGAGTTCCAGTAGCGACGCTGCTAGTGCAGAAGTTACAACGAACAAGGATGCGAAATCCATTTCCTTCGTTGCAACTGTTAATGAGAAAGGCCTCAAGGCAGATTCGACCATGCATTACATCGTTAATGCGGACGGTAAGGCTGCAAAGAAGGCTATTTTTACCACAAATGTAACACCAGAGCAGGTATACAATGCCCTGGAAGAAGTAGGCGGTAAGCCATGGAATACTTCCACTGACAGAATCGAAGACGGTGAGTTCACCGACGGACCGAAGGTGAAGGTAACACTTTCATGGGATGGTGAGGACTCCGTTGCATTCGCAGATACCGTTAAGACGGCAGATGGCAACATCAAGGACGACATTCGTTTCTCTGGAAATCTGGACAACAACAATGACTGTGGTTCCGGATGCGTTATGTGCCTCAACAGCTGCTGGGCTGGAATTCTTTCCAACGCTGCATATGGCTTCAACGCAATTGATGGTGGCGATGTAGTTGCGCAGGCAAATACGGACAATCTGCCAGAAGCAGGTACGGAAGTAACTGTTACATTCACACTCAAATAAGATAAGCAGGGAGCAAATAATCATGACGAACGATATGGTAATTGAAAAATTCAAGAACGGTATTGATTGCGGTCAGGTGGTTACAGAACAGTTTGAAGTCGAGACCGGCTTCACTGTTTCTCAGCTTCGTAAGATTTCTGCTTGTTATGCCGCTGGCATGATGAGAGGCGAGACTTGTGGAGCTGTACTGGGTGCATATAACGTAATTGGCTTGATTTATGGACACAGCGAAGAAGGAGACGAGGCACAGAAGGGAAAGATGCTCGAGAAGATGCTTCGTTTCAATGAATACTTCTCCGAGAAGTATTCGGACGGGTTCCAATGTAAGGAGCTGCTGGGTGCGGATATTTCGACACCAGAAGGCGGCAAGAAGATTAACGAAGAGAATCTTCTCTTTACCAAATGTCCACAGATTTGCTGTGATGTCGTAGAAGTATTGAAGAAAGTCATTGCGGAGTAATATATGTCCCATAATAATTCGATAACAATCGACACGATTCCGGGCCTGCGTGCATTTACGCAGAGCCCGGATTATCGTAGTGCCTTAAATTTACCGGAAGAACAGCAGGAAACCTATGAGCTCTTAGCCTTCGGCGAGTACAACATCAACTTTATGTTTATGCACCCAATCGATGGGGAGAAGCGTGTTCTTCGTGTAACCACAGAGAGCCAGATGCATCTTTCGAATCAGATTGAGTACGAAGCGAATGCACTCAATCTTCTTGGTGCTTCCGGCAGAACGCCACAGCTATGCTATGTGCAAGGTGGTAATGAGACACTCGAGAAGGGTGCTCTTGTGATGAGCTTCCTACCCGGAAGAGCGCTTGATTACGCCAGTGCCGACGAGCTTTACGAGACGGCACGGTGCCTGGCGGATGTACACAGTACGCCTGTGTCGTCAGATGCCGGACTCATTCAGCCGGAAATGCCCATTCGTGCAATCCTGGAAGAGTGCGAAGAGATGTTCCAGACATATATGGAATCCGATTTGGCGGCCGACGATATCAAGACAAGAATCCGTCGCCTTCTAGATGAGGGATGGCACCGCATTCGGGATGCGAAGCCGTATGATGGGTATTTCTGCTGCGTCAATACGGAACTGAATAATACCAACTTCTTAGTGGATGATGACTGTCACGTGATGCTGGTGGACTGGGAGAAACCACTCTATTCCGACCCGGCGCAGGACCTCGGACACTTCTTGGCACCGACAACCACGTTCTGGAAGACGGATGTCATCTTTGACGATTCGACGATTGAACGGTTCTTGGATGACTATCTGGATGCCGTCCAAGACCGCTTTGACACCACCGGACTTCGGGAACGCACGAAAGAATTCATCGTCATTACTTGCCTGCGCGGGCTCACTTGGTGCGCAATGGCTTGGGTGCAATACCAAGGGGATGGCAAGAGCCTCACCAACGAGAGCACCCGCGTCAAATTGGACGCTTATCTGAGCGATGCATTTTTGACACGTATTGAAGAAATTTATGGAATTCGTTAAAATAAATATGGCAGGTCGCATTTACCGGCCCGCCGTATTTTATTTTTAGCAAAATTCGTAAGAGAAGGATATTGGAAATATATGGTTTTATTGACAGCGAAGCACATTAAGAAGCGCTTTTCGGAGAAGCAGCTCTTGGAAGACGTGGAGATGAGCATTCACCTTGGACACAAAATCGGTCTGGTAGGTGTTAACGGAAGTGGCAAATCCACGCTCCTCAAGATTATCGCAGGTGCGATGGAGCCGGATGACGGCGAGATTCTTCGGAGCAACGAGCTTCGCATCGGATATCTCCCGCAGAATCCCGAATATGACCCGGCAAAGACTGTGCTGGAACAGGCAATGGCCTATGCAGAGGGAAACATTCCGGAATATATGGTAAAAACATATCTCACGAAGCTCCACATGGAACGATTCGACCAACGAATGGATCAATTGTCGGGTGGTCAGCGGAAGCGTGTGGCGATGGCAGCAGTGATGTGCAGCGATACGAATCTTCTGATTCTCGACGAGCCGACGAACCACATGGATAACGACGTCATCGAATGGCTTGAAGACCAGCTCGCAATGTACAAAGGGGCAATTCTCATGATTACCCACGATCGATATTTCCTGGAACGCGTCACGGATCACATTTGTGAGATTGAGAAAGGGAAGCTCGTCAGTTATCAGGGCAGTTATCAAGACTATCTGGTGGCGAAAGAAGAACGACTCGAACAGAGCAAAGCCAACGAGCGAAAGCGGGCGAACTTGTATCGCAAGGAACTTCGCTGGATTCGTTGGACCGCTCCGGCGAGAACCGGAAAGTCCAAGAGCCGAATTCAGCGCTTTGAGAAGATTGAAGCCGCGAAGGAGACATTTGATGATCCGCGAATGGACATCGGTACAATTAGCGCACGCCTTGGAAAGAAAATCATTGAGCTTCAGCACCTTTCCAAAGCCTATGAGGGCGTGAATTATATCAACGATTTCAGCTACAATATCTTGCGAAACGACCGCATCGGAATCGTGGGGAACAATGGATGTGGCAAGACCACGTTGCTTCGTATCATCATGGGACAAGTGGATCCCGATGCCGGAAGCGTGGAAATCGGTGAGACAGTCTGCATTGGATATTTCGCACAGGAAGCCGAGGAGATGGATCCGAACCTTCGCGTTATCAAATACATCGAAGAAATCGCGCGTAATGTAAAGACCAAAGACGGATACCTATCGGCGTCCCAGATGCTCGAGAAATTTCTCTTCCCGTCGCACATGCACTCGGTTCGGATTGAGAAGCTTTCGGGCGGCGAGCGCCGGAGACTCTATCTGCTTGCGGTACTCATGCGAGCGCCAAACGTCCTGATTCTCGACGAGCCGACGAACGATCTGGATATCGATACGCTGACTGTTCTGGAGGATTATCTGGACGATTTCCCGGGAGCAGTTATCATCGTATCTCACGATCGCTATTTCCTAGACCGCTTGGTCATTCGAACATTCGCCTTCGAAGAAGATGGTCACATCCGCGAATACACGGGCGGTTATAGTAAATACATGAACGAGAAAGATGCTCGGGAAGCCGTGCTCTTGGCCAAAAGTAAATCGGATTCCAGGAACACTTCCGATTCTGCAGATACAGTGATGAGTTCCGAAAACGCATCTTTGACCGATAATTCCAGTAACAAAGGCGATGGCCGAAACCAGCGTGCGCCGAAACTGAAGTTTACTTATAAGGAGCAGAAGGAATTCGATACCATTGATGAGGATATCGAGAAGTTAGAGGCACGGATTGATGAGCTTGAATCGGAAATGCTGGCAAATGCGTCAGATGCTTTTATCCTGGCAGACTTGTCGGAAGAGAAGACGAAGATTGAAGCAGAGCTGGAACACAAAATGGAACGCTGGGAATATTTGAATGAATTGGCAGAACGTATTGCACGCGGCGAGCGAGTAGGCGATAATAATTAGATTACGGTAGGTGTTTAGAATTCGTCGCCGTAACGAATGCGGCGATGGTGTAAGTCTATGTTGCATAATGGTAAAAGGGATAAGGAGACAGCTATGGGAATGAATGAGACACCATCATCAGAGAGAATGCACATTGGATTCTTCGGACTTCGGAATGCCGGTAAGTCCAGCCTTGTGAACGCAGTGACCGGTCAGGAGATGGCCATCGTATCGGATGTGCGAGGGACGACGACGGATCCCGTCTATAAGTCCATGGAGTTGCTGCCGATGGGACCGGTTGTCATCATCGATACGCCGGGAATCGACGATACCGGAAAACTGGGGGAGATGCGTGTTCGCAAGACAAAGCAGATTCTGAACCGGACGGATGTCGCCGTGCTGGTGACCGATGCGACGCGCGAGCTATGTCCGGAGGAGCAGGAACTGCTGAAGTTATTTGATGAGAAGAAGATTCCGCACGTTATCGCTCGGAACAAAGCCGATCTGCTCGATGAAGTGCCGACGGTGGTAACAGAAGTGAGCGAAATGCACAAGGAATGTTACACCAGTGCGGAGACGGGCGAAGGCATCTATGAGCTCAAGGAAACCATCGCCCACATGGGACGCGGTGATGGAATGGATAATCGTCGCTTGGTGGCGGATCTGGTAAAACCAATGGACGTGGTAATCCTCGTGATTCCGATTGATAGTTCGGCACCGAAAGGCCGCTTGATTTTGCCACAGCAGCAGGCAATTCGCGATCTCCTAGAAGCGGGCGCGGTATCGATTGCTGTCCGTGAGACCGAACTCAAGGAGACCTTCGATAAGCTTGCAAATCCACCGGCACTTGTTATCACAGATAGCCAGGCGTTCGAGAAGGTATCCGCCGATACACCGGAAAGCGTGCCACTCACGTCCTTCTCGATTTTGATGGCGAGATACAAAGGGTTCTTGGAAGCTGCAGTGGAAGGGGCAGCGATGCTGGACCACCTGAAACCGGGCGATACTGTTTTGATTTCCGAAGGCTGCACTCATCACCGTCAATGTGAGGACATCGGTACCGTCAAATTACCGAATTGGCTGAAGAAACACTGCGGATTCGAAGTGAATTTCGAGACGTCTTCCGGCAGAGAATTCCCAGAGGATCTATCAAAATATGCACTCGTGATTCATTGTGGTGGCTGCATGCTCAATCAGCGTGAACTGCTGTACCGCATGAAGTGTGCGCAGGATCAGAACGTGCCATTCACCAATTACGGCGTATCGATTGCGCACATGCGAGGAATTTTGGCGAGAAGCACGGCGATGCTCCCAGGCATTACCGATATATTAAAGGAGTAACGGATGAAAATATGGGTCACTAGGCATGGACAGACGAAATACAACAAATCGAAGCGGATGCAAGGATTGACGGATGAGCCACTTAATGAGACGGGGATTGCTCAAGCGAAAGCCGCAAGAGAAACTATCGGTGATGTCAAATTCGACGCAGTATACGCTAGTCCGCTGGACCGTGCAATCCAGACGGCATCAATTATCGGTGGTGTTCCGCGTGATGAGGTCATTGTGGACTCGCGAATCATTGAGGTGGATTTCGGAAAGTATGAACTCTGCAAATATAGCCTGCTCGGACCGAAGATGTGGCTCTATTGGGGATTTCCGGAAGTGATGCCGGCACCGAAGAGTGTAGAACCGGTGTCATCGATGGTGGCAAGAAGTCGCGACTTCCTGCAGGAAATCGAACAGAAGGGATTTGAGAATGTCTTGGTTGTCTGTCACGGTGGAATCATCCGTGCGCTGAGCGGTTATCTGATGGATCGCCCGAATGGCATCTACTGGAGACCAAAACCACACAACTGTGAAATTCGTATATTTGAAGTGGAGAACGGTCAGCATCGGCTCCTCGATAGCGTGCGCTCAGATGAGTAACGTGAGGGGAAATCTTACTCATTAATGTGCCGAATACAGTTCGAGCAAATTCTAATGAACTCTTAATTTGGAAAAGTAAGATAAGCATGATATACTTTTACATAATAAGTAATAAAGCAGGGTATGAGTATAAATACCCTGCTTCCTATTGTAGCTCAATAGAAGCTTGTGGAGGAAATTCACGAAATTATGATAATAGATACCACGAAAAATTATGTTGATTGGGGAAATACGTCTGATTTGCTCGCAAAGGCAGGTAATTTATATTCTGCATTCCGAGATGAAACGCAGGATATGACCGGTTGGGCGAACTTGCCGTGTGACTTCGATGAAACATTGCTGCAAGATATTGAGCGTACGGCAGCACAGATTCGAGAACAGTGCAATCGGATGATTGTCATTGGCATCGGTGGTTCATATCTCGGTGCGAAAGCAGTCTACGACGCACTTGGTGGAAACAAGGACGGGTATCCGGAATTGTGTTTCGCAGGTTATAATTTGAATGCAGCGTCTTTGAACCGTGTGGTGAAGAAGTTAGAATCGCAAGATACTTGTCTCTGTGTAATATCGAAATCCGGAAATACAGTAGAGACTTCTTTGGTGTATTCGATTCTCAAAGAGAGAATGATTCTGAAGTACGGCGAGGAAGAAACAGCGAAGAGAATTTATGCGATTACGGACGCGAATAAGGGCCGTCTTCACGATGAGGCAATCCGCAGTGGATATAAAATGTTCGCGGTACCAGAGAGCGTGGGCGGAAGATATTCCGTGCTTTCGGTGGTGGGCCTGCTTCCAATTGCGGTAGCGGGTCACAATATTCGAGAACTGCTAAAAGGTGCAGCGGCGCTAGCAAATTCCAATGAGTGGAATTCCGAACTGCTTCATTATGCTGTATCTCGAAATTGCCTGGCGAAAGAAGGTAAAGTGCTGGAAATCTTCGAATGCTTCGAGGAGAATCTTCAGAATTTCGCAGAATGGCTCAAGCAATTGTTCGGTGAGAGCGAAGGCAAAGATGGCAAAGGCGTCTATCCGGGAAGCATGTTTTTTACGAGGGATCTCCATTCGATGGGACAGTTCCTTCAGCAAGGAAATCAGATTTTCTTCGAGACGATGATTTGTGTGAAGAATGCGAATATCGATTTCGTTATTCCTGAAGATGTAGGAGCACCATATGCCGGAAAGAGTCTGGAACAAGTAAATCGCTGTGCAGAAGACGCAGTGGTACTTGCGCATTCAAAGGCGGGAATTCCAATTCATCGAATTGAGATTGACGCCCTGGATGAGTATAACTTGGGTGAACTCATCTACTTCTTTGAGATGTCTTGTGCGATATCGGCTTCTCTTTTCGAAGTGAATCCATTTGATCAACCGGGAGTGGAAGATTATAAGCGAGAAATGAGACAGCTAAGTAGTCTGTAGAAACAATTCAAAATAAGCGTTATAAAAGGGCAGCCGCAAGGCTGCCCTTTTTGTATGTCGATGTATACTTTAATATGTATTGTTAAATATGTATTATGTTTTATTACTTAATTCAACGTTGATGATCTTACAGTCGCTTACTCTGCATCTGCCAAAGTCTTCCGGTATTCCTTCATCTCTACCGTCTGACCGGTCAGTCGGGAGAGTTCAGCTGCATTTGCAATCAGATGACTCTCAATGGACTCCGCAATTAGCGAGCGATTGCAAGTCCCCGAAATCGGTCCATTTTCCAACATCTCAACAAAAGCTTTTACAATGCCAAGGTCACCACCACCGTGTCTGCCGCGATATGGTGGGAGCTTAATCGTCGTGGTTTGAGATGGAACATCCGCAAAGGATGCAAATCGAGTGACTTTGAGGAAGTCCTCGGAGTCATCACCATAGACAGCACCATCGTCGCACATCACTTTGATTCGGCGGTGCATGCTATCCGAGAATGCACTCATTTGGAATGTTGCAGTCACGCCATTCTCGAATTCAATCGACGTGGTCTGGTGGTCGCACACGTTGTTGTCGCAATGGAACACGCATCGTCCGTATGGCCCTGTTTCGATTGCATGGCGCATCCCGTCTTCGGTCAGGTCCTCCGTTACATCCACGCTGCGCCACTGCCCAATCATTGGCAGGTAGGTTCGGTATGCGTTAAATCGGCAAGATGCACCGAGTGAACAATCTTTGCAACGCTCGGCACTTCCTTCCGGTGCATTGTCTGCTTTGAAGTAGGATAAGCCGCCAAAAGAAGAAACTTTACGTGCGGGACTTCCGGCGAGCCAAGTGAGAATATCCATATCATGACAGGATTTCTGTAAGATGATGGGACTGCTCGTCTCACTGTTGTTCCACTTACCGCGAACGAACGAGTGTGCCATGTGAAAGTTTCCCATATACTCGGCATACTCGATGGATCGCACTTTACCGAGGTTGCTCGATTGGAGAAGCTTCTGGATAGTCGCAAAGAATCCCGTGTAACGGAGCACATGACAGACCAAGACTTTGCAGCCCTGTGCATTCGCCACCTTCTGAATCTCAACGCACTCTCTGGAATCTGGGGAAATCGGTTTCTCCAGAAGAAGGTCATAACCGAGCTTTAGAAGTGGAATCGCACAAGAATAGTGATCGCGGTCCATGGTAGCGATGATGGCAGCATCTGCCATCTTGCCTTGCTGCAGGAAATCTTCTAGGCATGCAAAAGAATGAGGAATGTGATGCGCTTTCGCTGCTGCTTCGCGTCGTTCCTCTCGCGGTTCCACGACCGCACAAATCTGTATGCCCATCTCTGTGAGGTACGAGGCGTAGATGTTTCCTCTTTGCCCTGCCCCAATTAATGCGATTTCCATAGCACCTCCTTCTGCTGTAAATACTCGGATTTATTATAGGGGAGAAATCCTATTTTTACCAATATAAAGAAACTATACAAGCCCATGCGGTCGCAATAATTGCGGCAACATGGGCTTGAAGAAGTCTGTGTGAATGTATATCGATTAGATGAACATTGTGACAATCGGTAGCGTAAAGATGGACAGCAGCGTGGTGAGTGCATAACCGCGGCTGCACAGGTCGGCGTCCAGATTGTAACTCTCGCAGGCGATAACCGGCATACTGCCGTTCGGCATGCCGTAGAGCAGAACGAAGATTCCGAGGACGGTCGGGTCGAAACCGAGTCCGTCAAAGTGGCGGACAATGAATGCCACCGCGATGGCAACGACCAGGAGCTGGAAAAGCGCAAATACGTAGAGCCTTACATCGTTGAAGACGCGCTTTAGGTCGCACTGCGCCAGCGAGCATCCCGTGATAATCATGGTCAGTGGGATGCAGGCATCAGATACATAGTCAATGCAGCTGACCGCGATACTCGGCAGATGAATGTTAAATACGATGATGAGAAGTGCAATGAATACACATGCGAGTCCCGGATTCAGCAGCGAGCGGATGGTGAACGGCGTTGTATCTCCTGCCATTTTCTTTAGCGTATGCGTTGCATATGTGTAGAACAGGAGGTTGAACCCAAGTGCATAGAACGTGATGTGGAACGTCTGATTTTCGCCGTAGAGCGATTCGACCATTGGAATTCCGATAAAAGCAGTGTTCGCGAAGACGAGCATGATGGTTACAATTTTCTGTTCGTTGCCAACAACGCCCATGAGCCTGGAAACGAGCGGCCCAAGAAGGAGCGTTAGCCCATAGAAGACGGCAGTTAGAATTGCATCTTGAATGATCATGCTTCTAGAAATACTGCCGACGCCCCCCAGTGCGGTCGATACCATCAGAAGTGGGTTAAAAATATTGACGACCACTGTGGACAGTTCCGCAGTTCCCTGCTTGGTCAGCCATTCTTTACGGAAACAAAAAAATCCTACAAAAATTAAACAAAAGAGAAGCACGAGCTTCTCGAGAATGATAATACTGTTGCTCATAATCTAGTCCCTTCAATAATTTATAATTATTTTATCATATTATTGAATAGAATTGAAGGATGCAATTCCAGATTTCGGGCGGTGCAGTACCCGGATGGAAATGTCTTGCAGAATATTTCCTCCGGGTACTGCACCGTCCTTTGTCACATAAGTGCCTACGATAACTGCTAATGCGTTTTGGAAAACATATATGAAGAAGCACGGATATTGATCTTTACGATAATGGTAGATATTGTGGTGATGCGATGATATAATCGATTAGACATGCAAACTGAATGAATAAAAACCATTAACACTTCTAGTAGGATTAACGGGTAGTATATCTTATGCCCTTTTGAGTTTTAGCAATTGTTTGATTGTTAGAAGGAGGAAATTGCCAATTTGGATTCCAGTGCTACTTGCTGGAAGTTTATGTATAATGTCAATCCTTTCTGTTATCACAGATATACTTGTGGAAGGAGATGGTAGTTTTACGCCTATGTGGATTTATCTTGCGATTATGACGCTTGCATTCACACACAACACTTATTTGGCAAGGGCATCTAGCAATCAACAAATAAACGATGAATAGATATTTGAAATTTAAAGAATCACACCCCTTATTCCAAAATTATTCTGCAAGACTATTTTGGAATAAGGGGTGTGATTCTATTCTGTAAGACCATTTTGGCGGTAGGTGTGTGCTTTTATTCTTTTGCAATCAACCCAGAAAGATGGTATTATTTTTGCATGTGGTACAATGTTATCAGAGTATAGAATTCTACAGGACTGAAGAGATAAGGTCGGAAAGGAATTAGACATGGATTATTTAGAAATTGAGAAGGTCATTGGAAGACAGATCATTGACTCCAGAGGTAACCCGACGGTAGAGGCTGAAGTACATCTCGTAGATGGAACCATTGGCAGAGCTGCTTGCCCAAGTGGTGCATCCACTGGTGAATTCGAAGCACTGGAACTGAGAGATGGCGATGAGAACCGTTATGGCGGCAAAGGCGTTTCCAAAGCGGTTTCCTATGTAAATAACGAAATTAATGATTTGCTCGTTGGCATGGACGCATCCAACACTTATGCTATCGATAAGGTAATGATTGAAGCCGACGGCACGGACGACAAGTCCAAGTTCGGCGCGAATGCAATTCTGTCTGTATCCCTGGCTGCTGCAAAGGCTGCTGCACAGGCACTGGACACTCCACTGTATCGTTACTTAGGTGGCGTTAGTGCAACAACACTTCCAGTTCCGATGATGAACATCCTGAACGGTGGTGCACACGCAACGAACACGGTAGATACGCAGGAATTCATGATTATGCCAGCAGGAGCTCCAAGCTTCAGCGAAGGCCTTCGTTGGTGCACAGAAGTATATCACAAGCTGGCAAAACTGCTGAAGGCAGATGGTTACGCAACTGGCGTAGGCGACGAAGGTGGATATGCACCGAACCTGTCCAGCGATGAAGAGACCATCGAATACATTCTGAAGGCAATCACAGAGTGCGGATATATGCCAGGCTCCGACTTCGTATTGGCAATCGACGCAGCTGCCAGCGAATGGAAGGGCTCCAAGAAGGGCGAATACGTACAGCCGAAGAGCGGTAAGAAGTTCACTTCTGCTGAGCTGGTAGAACACTGGAAGAATTTGGCAGACAAGTATCCAATCATCTCCCTTGAAGACGGGCTCGACGAAGAAGACTGGGAAGGTTGGAAGCTCCTCACCGATACACTGGGCGACCGCGTACAGCTAGTAGGTGACGACCTGTTCGTAACCAACACTAAGCGCCTCTGGAAGGGTATCAAGGCTGGCAGTGCGAACTCCATCCTGATTAAACTCAACCAGATTGGTTCCCTGTCCGAGACAATCGATTGCATTCGCATGGCAAAGAAAGCTGGCATGACCGCAATCGTATCGCACCGTTCCGGTGAGACAGAGGATACGACTATCGCAGACTTGGCTGTTGCATTGAACACCGGACAGATTAAGACCGGTGCACCTGGAAGATCCGAGCGTGTAGCGAAGTACAACCAGCTCCTGCGCATCGAGGAAGCACTCGGCGAAGCAGCAACATACGCTGGCTTCAATGCGTTCAACGTAACCAGAAAGTAATTCCGCAAGACAGCGGTGCAGAAGATTGTGGGTATAACCACAATCTTGCATCCTCGGAAAATATAGACAAAAGTAACGGGAGAAGGCGTCTCGCCTTCTCCCGTATTTTTATGCAAAGATTTCCGATTCTGCATCCTGTTTTATTCTGCAAACGTTTCCGTTAGCCTTCGCACGGCTCATTGACGTGGATGTAATGATACTGTTTGTTCTTCGTAATGAGGAATGCCCATGACATAATCGCAGAAGCAATTTCGGCAACGAAGACCGACCACCAGATGCCGTTGAGTCCGAATATTGACGGCAAGAGGAGGACTGATAGAAGTTCGAACACTAGCGTTCGGACGAAAGATATAACGGCGGAGATGGTGCCGTTGTTCAGTGCCGTGAAGAACGAGGATGTGAACATGTTGCCACCGGACAGTAAGAACGAGAACAAGAAGATTCGGAACGCGTGGATGGTCAGCTCCAGGAGTTCCGGATTGTACCCGACGAAAATACCGGAAATAATCGGTGACAGAACCTGTGCTGCAGCGAACATGAATATGCCTCCGATGTATTCAATGCGAAAACTGATTTTGAGCAAGTTGTTGAGCTCACGGTGATTTCTAGCACCGTAATGGTATCCGATGACGGGTGCAGCGCCCATTGCATAGCCGAACATCATGGCGAGGAAGATGTACTGCACGTACATAATCGTGCCGTAAGCAGCAACGCCGTTTGCACCAGCATAACGCATGAGCTGCATGTTGTAAGCCATTGCGACGATGGAGCCGGAGATGTTTGCCATCAATTCGGACATGCCGTTGTAAGCGGCTTTGCGAATTGGAATCCACTGAAGTTTGGTCCAGTGGAAACGAAGAAAACTCGGGTTCGGACGTACGAAGTACAGGAGCGGAAGAAGTCCGCCGACAACCTCAGAGAGCCCCGTTGCAATTGCGGCACCGGCAACACCCCAGCCAAATCCAGCGATGAATAGGGCATCGAGAATCATGTTTGTCAGTCCGGCACTGATGGTGATAACCAGTCCGAGTTTTGGGCGCTCTGCTAGACTCATAAAAGACTGGAACATGTACTGGAATTGCGTGGCAACAACGAACATGATACTGATTCGGCCGTAGAGCACTGCATCGTGCAGCATCGCTTCGGAAGCGCCGAGAAGCAGGACGATTTGTTTCATGAAGACGACGCCGAGAATCATGACAATGATTCCGATAATCGCGGCTACCTCAATCATCATTGAGAAGTATCGATTGGCTTTCTCGTCATTTCCTTGACCGCGCGTCATGGAAATCAGTGCCGTTCCGCCGGAACCAAAGATGGTACCGAAACCGCAAAGAATCATAATCGCTGGCATGACCAAGTTGACCGCGGCAAATGCGTTCTCGCCGACGAAATTAGAAACAAAAAGACCGTCCACCACGCCATAGAGCGAAGTGAACATCATCATGAACATTGTCGGAGTGCAGAAACGCAAGATGCGTTTCCACGTGAAGTGATCCGACAATTGAATAATATCTTTTTCCTTAGAACTCATAAAAAAATTAACCCTCTCTCAAGTTAACAAAATGGTATCGTATATAGCCATTATCGTCAAGAAAAGAAAGGGTGAAGATTGTGAAAAACCAGGATTTGCAACTATCTAGGACATGAAATCAAAACTGCTTGGGCAACCTCAAAACGTGTGAAAACTTAATGTTTCCATAATCGCTTAGAGTGTGCACAGCGAGCTAAAAGCAAACATATAGTGACAGAAACTTCCGGCCATCACGAACAAGTGAAATAGTTCATGGTTACCAAATCCCTTCTCGTTCTTCGGGATGATGTTCAGTTTTAGCGCGTAGATGACACCACCGACGGTATAGAATAAGCCGCCCGATAGGAGCCACAAAAATCCGGATTTCGGCAGAATTGATAAGATGGCAGGGAATTCCGACAAGCAGAGCCAACCCATTCCAATGTAGATTACCGAAGATACCCATTTCGGGCAGCCCACCCAGAAGAATTTAAAGAAGATTCCGACGATTGCTACCGCCCATACTGTAATCAGAAGGCGAAGTCCGCTATTGCCTGGGAGGACAATGAGGCAGACTGGTGTATAGGATCCGGCAATGAGAACAAATATGCTCATGTGATCCAGTCTTTTTAGCCGGTGATTCGAAGTCTCATCGAGCTGAAAGGCGTGATACGATGCGCTGGCACCGTACAGAAGAATCATGCTGAGCATAAAGATGCTGAGGGATACCATGCCGGCTGTATCTAGATGGCAATGTGAACCGCGGATGAGAAGCAGCGGCGTTGCAGCGATTGCCATCAAGAAGCCAATGAAATGCGTCAGCGCGCTGATGGGGTCTTTCGCGTGAAACGTTGAAATGTGAGCGGAAGCATCAGATGACGGAACGCGGCGGAGCTTAAATTCGCCTTTTCGCAAAGACTGATTTTGATTCCTGGTATATGTGATATTCGATGGCATGTGATGAGTCATGTTTTGCATATATAATTACCTCCTGGATGATGCTGCTGAATAAGCGATATAAATGAAAAAGGTCATTAACTGAAATAGAAGTATTTATATTCTCGTAATCGGTTATTCAATAACTGATATGAGATATATTAGCGGTTATCGAATAACTTGTCAAGCGATATTCAAAATAATATTTGACGGTTTCAAATAGTTGAATTAAAATAATTTCATAACAGATGTAACGATATACCGAAGCAAAGGAGAAGTTTTCGTGAGCGATACAATCAAAACCGAAACAAAGAAATCCAATCAGAACACCTCTCGCCAGATTCAAGAAATCTTAAACAGCGTGAAACTTCCGGAATATGGCGAGATTCCGGATGTTGGGTTGTACTTGGAACAAGTCACGCGGTTTATTAACGGATACCTTACAGATTTTCCGGAGATGCAGGTGACCCCATCGATGATAAGCAATTACGTCAAACTCAAGATTGTTTCGAAGCCGAATCGCAAGAGCTATTCAAGGGAGCAGATTGCCCGCTTTCTGTTCATTGCACTGGCGAAGACGGTTCTTTCCATGGATAACATCCGGAAAGTGTTTGCCATCCAAGAAGAATCTTATGATGCGGAGGAAGCGTATGAATTCTTCCGGAAGAAGCTAGTCCAAGCGTTGACTACTTTTGGCAAAAGCACATCCGAGATGTCCGAGAATTACCGAGAGGAACAACATATGATGGATTGCACCGCCACAGCGATTGCGCACAAGATGTATTTGAACCTGTATTTCTCCTGCGAACTATCCGATGCTGCATCGGAGAAACCGGAGAAATAGAACACGGGATTAAATATAAAGAAATTCTTAAGAAGGACTCCTTAAATTGAGGCATCGAGTGGAATGTGTTAACATGAAACCGACTGCTTTTGGAAACAGAAGATAGGAAATATCGGGAAGGAAACATATATGTCGCATATGATTGAACTTCGCAAGGTGTCGAAGTTTTATACGAATAAAGATCTGGTGAGCACCGGCTTTTCGAAGCTGGATCTCAACCTGGATATGGGCGAATTTGTTGCAATTACCGGTGAGAGCGGAAGCGGTAAGTCGACCTTGCTGAATGTCATCTCCGGATTAGACAGCTACGAAGAAGGTGAACTGTTCGTCGCCGGCGAAGATACCAGCGCATTTCGTACGGAAGATTACGAACAGTATCGCAAGACGTACATTGGCAACATTTTCCAGGATTTCAATCTGGTGAATAGCTACACCGTGTATCAGAACATTGAGCTGAGCATGCTCCTCTGTGGCGCAGACAAATCGGTACAGAGGGAGAAAATTTACGAGTGCCTTCGACTGGTCGGCATGGAAGATTATGCAAAGACGAAGGCATCGAAACTCTCTGGTGGACAGAAACAGCGTGTCGCAATTGCACGTGCACTAGCGAAGAATGCACCGATTATCGTTGCGGACGAACCAACGGGGAATCTGGATAGTGCATCGGCCGAGAAAGTAATGGAAATTCTCCACCGCATTTCGGCAGATAAGCTGGTTGTCATCGTCACGCACAACTACGAACAAGCAGAGCCGTATGTGACACGAAAGATTACGATGCATGACGGACGTATTATTGAGGACAAGAAACTTCGGAATACATCGGCGGAAGAACTTGAGGCAGAAACTGAAAACCGCTACGAAGACTACAATGATGCACAATACAGTGACGCATCATCGGCTTATACCAAAAACGACAAAGCAGATAGCGATACACAAGGTGAGCCGCCGAGACTCGGAAGCCGTAGTGCACGCAATGCAGAGCGTGAGAAAAACGAGAAATCCCATCGGAAATCTCGAAGTGCGCGAAACACTCAGAATGAAGGAGCTGAAATCGAGAAGAAATCCGCTGGTTCCCGAGGCGGCCGAACCGCTCGGCGCAGCTCAGATGGCGGATACGGAAACATTTCAATGGGGTCGCAGCTGCGCCTCGGCGTGCGGAACGCGTTTAACATTCCGGCGAAATTCATCCTCCTTCTCATTGTCTACACATTCGTCTCGGCAGCAGTGATGAACCAATACGCATCGACGCTGAAGTCGTGGCACAGTCAGTCGCTGCTCGGTAGCAACGAGTACTTCACAGACACATCGGCGGAAAGAATCATCGTGACGAAGAAAGATAAGAGCTCCTTCACGACTGCGGACTACGACAAGATTCAGAAGATGAACAACGTGGATTACATTATCAAGTGCGACTCCGGCATCGATTCCGGAATCTCTTTCGAGTCTTCGAAATATGTCATCAGCGGTCCGATGTATCCAGCCAGCACACTCAAGAAGAGTGAACTCAGCATGGGACGATTGCCGGAGAAGGATACGGAAGTCGTGCTCGAAGTCGATCAGGATTCGTATTCCTATGATGCCATTAAGAGCCTGGGGGAGAAAATCCTCGGAAAGAAATATTATATCCAGTCGCTCAACGGTTCTTCCGATGACCACCTGCTCAAGGATAAGGTGAGCATTGTGGGCGTCATCTTCCTCGATGAAAAGTCGAATCGCCAGAGTAACGGAAATACGTATATTTATGTAACAGACAGTGTCGCTGCCAAAATTCTGGTGAAGAGCACCGCAACCTCTGCCAATGTCACGATGGACTTTGCGGGGACGAAGCAGGATTTCAGTGGCTATCAGGTGGTCTATCCGTCCGCCAAAGTTCCGAAAGGACAGGTGTACATCTCGGAAGATCAGGCATATCAATATTTCGAGAATGGAAGTGCGCGTGGAAAATCGTTCACACTAAGCGTGAAGACACATTATTTTAAAGACACGAAGAATCTCAAAATCGGTCAGGTATTCAAAGAGAGCAACATCGAGAGCACACTCGGACTCTCGAAGAAGAATTATGACTCGTATTCCGGCAATGTCTATATCAGTAAGTCGGATTACAACGACCTATTCAACAAAGGAAACTATCAGAGCAGCGTCTATGTCAAGAACGAGAAGAATTCCGACCGCACCGTGCAAGCGCTTCACGAAGCAGGCTTCAAGACACTGGTTGTGAAGGATACCCTGAGTAGTGACAGCGATAGCTTCACATTCTTCCTAAAATTAGGTTCGGCAATCCTCATGGGCATCGAGTTCGTCGTACTGTTCTTTATCGCCTACGCAGTCATTCGCCTCGTGATGCGCTCCAGAAATTCGTATTACTCGACGCTTCGAATTCTGGGTGCGACGAAGAAGAACACGGACAATATCTTGCGGACAGAGCTCCTGCTGATGATGGGAATATCGTACGGTGTCGTTGTGGTTTGCGCCGCGCTGATCAAACGCGGTGTTATTCCGCTCGCATCTATGAGCGCACAACTTTCATATTTCGGACTGGTGCACTACGTGCTCCTGCTGATTGTGCTGTTCCTCATGTCGTTGCTGATTGCCAACCGATACTCGCGTAAGATATTCAGCAAGAGCGCGATGAAGAGTTATCGCGGAGAGGAGGTGTAAGACATGATTCAACTTGAACACGTTCAGAAATATTTTAACCGCAGGAAAGCGAACGAAATCCATGTCATCAACGACACCACTCTGGAATTTCCGGAAAGCGGTATTGTCGCATTGCTCGGTCCATCCGGCTGTGGCAAGACGACACTGCTGAATACCATCGGCGGTCTCGACAAGGTTCATTCGGGTAAAATTATCATCGATGGAGAATCCATTACCCGCCGAAGCAGCAACAAAATCGACGTGATTCGTAATGCCAAAATCGGCTACATCTTCCAGAACTACAATCTGCTAGATGACCGTACCGTCTTCGATAACGTTGCCATTTCGCTGCGCATGGTAGGCATCAAAGATCGCAGCATAATTGCTCAGCGCGTGAACTACTGCCTCAAGGCGGTAGGAATCTATGCATTCCGAAACCGTACCGCTGATGCATTGTCGGGAGGACAACGTCAGCGTGTAGCAATTGCTCGTGCGATTGCGAAGAATCCGAGAATCATCATCGCCGATGAGCCGACCGGAAACCTCGACAGCGCGAATACGATTGAGGTAATGAATATTATCAAGGCGATTTCGAAAGAACGCCTGGTCATTCTCGTAACGCATGAGACGGAAATTGCCGAATTCTATGCGGACCGAATCATCCGCTTGCGAGACGGTAAAGTCATCGATGATCAGCGCAATGACACATCGAAACAGCTGGATTACCAGCTGGAGAACAAGATTTACCTCAAGGATATGGCGCACGGCGTACGTTTTAAGCACGAAGGCGTTACGTTGGATTTTTATCAGGATAAGGAACGGGATAGCCAAATCAAAATCGTGCTGCGCGGTGGAAACCTATACATTAACACAGGCGGTATGTATAAAGTCGTGGACGAAACATCGAACATCGAGATGATTGATGACCATTATTCTGCGATGGATTCCACCATTTACGAAGATATTCACTTTAAGTACGATGAGCACATGCCGGCAGACTTCAAGGCGAAGTACACCTCCGTATACACGGTGTGGAATATGCTTCGGACGGGATTCCAGAGCGTTCGAAAATTCGGTAAGCTAAAGAAATTGCTGCTTGCCGGATTCTTCTTCGCGGCGATGTTTACTTTTATCGCGGTCAGCAATATCTTTGGAATTCTGGATATTCAGGAGAAGGACTTCCTCACGACGAATAGCCATTACATCACGGTGGCAAATGCGAAACACGATGAATCGATGCTCAAGAAGATTCGAAATATGGATGGGGTCGATTACGTCGTGCCGGGAAATACGCGGATTGTCGTCTATTTGCCACTGGATGATTATTACCAGACATCCCAGGCGATTACGAAGCTGACAGGGTCTATTACCCACGCAGAAGAATTGACGAAGAGCGATTTGGTGAAGGGGCGGCTTCCGAAGAGTGATCACGAAATTGTCGTGGATCGCATGATTCTAGACAAATACATTTCTGCGGGTGCGGGTAAAATCGTCGGACTGAATACGCTCGGTGGATTCTTAGACCGTAAAGTGCGAATTAAGAACTTGTCTGATTATACGATTGTCGGTGTGTCGGATACAGGTTCGCCATCGATTTTCTTTAAGACGAATCAGACGATTGATGTGCTTGCAAACGCGGAGAAGGGAACAGACGATACGGCGACGGATTATTCCACGTATAACGTAGGAGATGACTTTTCAGCTTTGACAGAAGGCGATGAATCGGAGACGGATGAAAACACGGTGGTAAATTACAGCCTGCGTTCGTCCGGACTCAAGATTAAGAAGGGCCATGCGCCGACAGATACCTATGAGGTAATCGTGAACAACTCCCACAATGGAGAAGATGGATATACGCTTGGTAAAACCATTTCGAAGAAAGTCAATGGACATAAGCTGAAGCTTGTCGGTTTCTACACATCTGACTACCAAACCGATTATTACTACGTCAGCCGTGATACGCTGCGTCAGAATTATATCGCACAGCAGAAAGAGTGCTCCGTCTATGCGACGGATACTTATGCAGCACTGACTTCGCTTCAGGATGCGGGATATTCTGCGAAAATCAACTACGAACGGGATCGCTCGAGTTACGTCAAGTCGCACTGGGATAGCCTCAAATCCAGCATGATTGTGGCCGGCATCCTATTGCTCGTGTCTTTAGTTGAAATCTTCTTGATGCTGAGATCGTCATTCTTATCCAGAATCAAGGAAGTCGGAACGATGCGTGCGATTGGACTGAAGAAGAAAGATATCTATCGCATGTTCACCGGCGAAATTCTTGTCATCACTGCGATGACCGCGATTCCGGGGATCGGTGTATCCTATTACATTCTGTACAATCTGGTGAAGAGTATCTCGACACTTCAGGATCAATATTTGGTCAACCCAGGGGTTGCACTGGCAACATTTGTCGGACTACTGCTGATTAACTTAATCGCCGGACTTTTTCCGGTATTCCGCACGATGCGAAAGACCCCGGCGGAGATTCTGTCGAGAACGGATATTTAACCAGCAAGGTATCCGGTTGAATCTGGAATCGAACATCGAAAACGGACGAATATTCTTTTGAAAATACATGCAAGACGGGCACTCAAACAGCGCCCCTTGTTTGTAGAAGCGCTTGCTGTGTGGTATAATCAAAGCGATTGTACTAAGAATTTGGAGGCTGTAATGAGCAACGAAACAACGAACGAATACAAGGAAATGCGTGGAAACTTCATCCACGACATCATTGAAGAGGACCTGAATTCCGGTAAATGGGATCATATTGCAACTCGCTTTCCACCGGAACCGAATGGCTATTTGCATATCGGACACGCAAAGTCCCTGTGCCTCAACTTCGGAACGGCTCTCAAATACGGTGGAACTTGCAATCTCCGCTACGACGACACCAACCCGGTAAAAGAAGATACCGAGTATGTTGACGCCATCGAGGAAGATGTGCACTGGCTCGGTTTCGAATGGAATAAGCGCCTGTGGGCATCGGATTACTTCGACCAGATGTACGATGCAGCAATTATCCTGATTAAGAAGGGTAAGGCATATGTTTGCAATCTGACTCCGGAGGAAATCAAAGAATACCGCGGTACACTTACCGAACCGGGCAAGGAGAGCCCATATCGCAATCGTACCGTGGAAGAGAATCTGGACCTGTTCCAGCAGATGAGAGACGGCAAATTCGGCGATGGTGAAGCCGTGCTTCGTGCGAAAATCGATATGGCGTCGCCGAACATCAACTTGAGAGACCCGATTATTTACCGCGTCGCTCATGCAACCCATCATAATACGGGAGACAAGTGGTGCATCTATCCGATGTATGACTTTGCGCATCCGATTGAAGATGCGATTGAAGGAATTACACATTCGATTTGTACGCTGGAATTTGAAGACCACCGTCCGCTGTATGATTGGGTGCTTCGCGAAGTTGGTCTTTGGGAGAATCCACCGCGTCAGATTGAATTCGCTCGACTGAATATCACCCATACGCTGATGAGTAAGCGTTACCTGAAGAGACTCGTAGACGAGCACCTTGTGGAAGGCTGGGATGACCCAAGAATGCCAACTATTGCCGGTATTCGCCGCAGAGGTTATACACCGGAAGCTGTTCGTGCGTTCTGCGATGAAATCGGCGTAGCGAAAGCTAACTCCACCGTTGATATTGCACAGCTGGAGGCGATGGTTCGAGATGATTTGCAGGACCGCGTTCCGGCAATTCACGTGGTAACCAACCCAATCAAGGTGGTTATCACTAACTATCCAGAAGGCAAGCTCGAAATGTGCCGCGTGGAGAACAACCGCAAGGTTCCGGAATTGGGCGAACGTGAAGTTCCGTTCGGTCGTGAACTATGGATTGACGGAGATGATTTTATGGAAGTTCCAGTCAAGAAGTATTTCCGTCTCTTCCCAGGCAACGAAGTTCGTTTCAAGGGGGCATATTACATCACTTGCAACGAAGTGATTAAGAACGAAGATGGTTCCATCAAAGAACTGCATTGCACTTATGATCCGGATACACAGGGGGGCGATTCGAAGGACGGTCGCAAGGTAAAGGGCACGATTCACTTTGTTGAAGCCAGCACCGCTGTTCGAATTCGAATCCGCGAGTACGGCTACATGATGCAGGAATCCGAAGACGGATCGCTCGTATTTGACCCAGAATCCATCCAAGATACCTGGGGTTATGCCGAACCATCCGTTCAGAACACGAAGCCAGAAGAACGCTTCCAGTTCTTCCGCAAGGGATATTACATTGCGGACCGTGAGCTGACCACTGATGATGAGAAAGTATTCAACAGCATCGTTGGTCTGAAGAGTTCTTGGAAGAAATAGACCATTTCTAGTTTGGCGATTTTTTCAGCCGAGCGATTTCCTTAGGAAATTCGCCGAAGTGACACCGTCTCCGAAGCGAACCTGAAAGAAATCCACACGGATTCATCATGGCTGATAGACAATAATGAATGATAAATAATTGAGGATAGATATAGTGGATACGATCAACAGTATTGTAAATTCAATATTATCTTTCGCAGAATCAAACCCAGTGGTGGCAAAATATATCACCACTGGGCTTCGTTGGATTTTTGTGCTCCTAGCGATATGGATTCTGCTGATGTGTATTATTTCGCTCCTCTCCACAAGAGCAACGCCAGAAGTCTGGGGATATCTCTACGTGGAGAACGGAACGGGAATTCCGATTACGCATTGGGAGAACATCATCGGCCGCTCATCGTCGGTTGATCTTCGCATTAAAAACAAAACCATCTCGAAGAGCCAAGCGCTCCTGATTCGGCGTTCGGAAGAACGGTGGATGATCAAAGACCTCGGATCCACCAACGGAACGGTGGTGAACGGACGGAGATTGGTTCCGGGTCGTCGTTACCTGATCGAACCGGGTGACGAAATCTACTTCGGTAAAGTTCGCGCGACGTTGGCATCCATTAGCATCGAAGAAACGCAGAACAATGAAGAACTGCGAATGATGGATAAGGAACCGCTGGCACCATGGCCCGCACTCTTTGGAATTACGGCATTCCAGATTCTCACTGTCGTGCAGCTGATTATCGGCATGGGTACCGATGTCACGGTCACCGCATTGATGTCTATACTGCTCTTAGGTGTTGTGATGTGGGTTTACATCCTTGCTGGCAAAGCGATGGGACGCAAAGGCTTCGAAATCGAACTGATTGCCTTCTTCATGTCCACCATCAGCATGGCGATTACAGCATCGTCAGAACCGAGTCGCTGTGTATCTCAGCTCATTGCGATTGTCATCGGACTGGTGCTGTTCTTCGCGATATGCCTATTCCTGCGCGACTTGGAACGCACGAAGAAAATCCGTCCGATTCTGGCAGGAATCTCGGTACTGCTGTTTCTGTTCAATCTTGTTTTTGGCCGAAATAAATTCGGGGCAGCCAACTGGTTATACATTGGAAGTTTCGGATTCCAGCCTTCCGAACTGGTCAAAATTGTCTTTGTCCTGGTCGGAGCAGCAACGCTGGAGGAACTCTTCGAGAAGAAGAACTTGATGCTCTATGTTATCTTCTCCTTCTACTGCCTCGGATGCCTGGCGGTGATGGGAGACTTCGGTACTGCACTCATTTTTTTCGTCACCTTCGTTGTGGTTTCGTTCCTTCGAAGCGGTGACTTGTCTCGATTAATTCTGACGGGCGTGAGTGCCGGCCTCCTGGGGCTGCTCGCGCTTCGTTTTATCTCCTACATTGCGAACCGATTTGCAATCTGGGGACACGTGTGGGACGATCCGGCGGGTGCGGGTTATCAGCAAGTTCGAACCATGTGTTACAGTGCGAGCGGTGGATTGCTCGGCTTAGGTGCCGGTAATGGTTCACTCAAGTATGTTGGTGCCGCGAATACGGACTTGGTATTCGGTATGGTGACCGAGGAATGGGGCTTGATTATTGCGCTCCTCCTGATTCTGTGCATCATCACGCTTTGCCTCTTTGCCGTGAATTCCATCATGGCAGGACGCTCGACGTTCTATACGATTGGTGCGTGCGGAGCGGCGACGTTCTTTCTGTTCCAGACGATGCTCAACGTCTTCGGATCGGTGGATATATTCCCATTGACCGGAGTTACGTTCCCATTCGTGTCCGCAGGTGGCACCAGTATGATGGCGTCGTGGGCGATTCTTGCCTTCTTCAAGGCGGCGGATATGCGTAAAGATGCCAGCATTGCAATACGGCGGTCGAAAGTACGAGTGCCGATTCGCAAAGATGATGATGAGAAGGAAGAATATTCAGATGAAGACCTTTCGGATGACGTGGAAGTTGTATACGAGTAGCGTGTTTCTGCGATGCAAATCCGGAGAAAGAGAAGAGGTTTAATCTATGCGTAAAGTAGAACGGCGAGCTACCATCTGTCTGCTCTTGGCCGCGGTGCTTTTTCTAGGCACTGCGTTCTACGTGTGGCGATTTGTCACGAAGGGAAAGACGTGGGCGAGCTTCTATGGAAATCAACAAATATATACTGACGGAAAACTGAACCGAGGAATCATCTACGACCGAAACGGAACGCAGCTTCTGAAATGTGACAAAGACGGCACGCACTATTCGGATGATTATGAGCTCCGTTTGGCGACGGTGCATGCGGTCGGCGATTCCGCCGGAAATGTATCGACGGGTGCTATCAATATGTGGAGCTCCGAGCTAATCGGATACGATTTGCTGAACGGTACGTACGATACGACATCGGACGGAAAGAAAATCACATTGACTATCGATGCAGAGGCGAATCGAACAGCGTACGAATACCTTTCTGGGAAGACCGGAACTGTCGGGGTGTACAACTACGAGACCGGAGAGATTCTCTGCATGGTGAGTACACCGACATTCGATCCGAATGAAAGCCAGTCTTCGAATGAGAACACGGGCGAGACGGGCTCAGTATACTTCAACAATTTTCTGCAGGGTGCCATGACACCGGGTTCGACATTCAAGCTGGTGACCGCTGCGGCGGCAATCGATTCCCTGTCGGATGTAGACAGTTTTAGTTTTACCTGTGATGGAACGAATGAATACAATGGTGAGAAAATAACTTGTACTTCGGCACATGGAACCGTGGATTTCGAGGATGCGCTTGCAGTATCTTGCAACGGTGCGTTTGGTAAGCTGGCGAGAAAAGTAGGTGCGACCAATCTGGCGACTACGGCAAAGAAAGTCGGATTGACGAGTTCCGTCAACGTAGATGGAATCAAGACGAAGAAGGGCTCCTTCACCTTCTCATCGGATAACGACATCAATCTGAGCTGGGCAGGAATCGGCCAGTACAAGGATCAAGTGAACCCTTGTGCGATGATGGTATACATGGGTGCTATCGCGAACGGTGGGGAAGCCATTCAGCCGAGACTCTTGAAGTCATCGACGTTCTTGAATATCGGTTCTTCGGGAAAATCGCTGGGTGAATACCTCAGCACGAGTACGGCGAAGAAGCTCAAATCCATGATGAAAAACAACGTCAAGACGACATATGGCGAATACAACTATTCTGGACTCGATATTTACGCGAAGTCCGGAACGGCTGAAACCGGAAGTGGCGAAGATTCTTGGTTTGTTGGATTCATCGACAACGATAATTACCCACTGGCATTCGTTGTCTGGGTAAAGGACGGCGGTACAGGATATGCTACTGGTGGACCAATTGCCAACGCGGTATTGAACAAGATTATTAGCGATGGGGATTCGGAATAAAAATAAAGATTTGAAGTAGCGTGTTGAAATTAAAAAAGGCGGACTGTCTGATTGGACAGCCCGTCTTTTCGTATCTTTTGCTTAAAAGAAAAGCCCTGTGTTACATGCAGGGCCTTTTTTAATCATCGGTTGTTCTGCAGCTAATCGGCGATAATTACCGGTGTTCCGACACTCACCTTGCGGTAGAGTTCACCGGCTGCTGATACTGGCATGTTGACGCATCCATGGGATCCGCTGTATTGATAGATGCTGCCGCCGAATACGCTGCGCCATTCTGCACTGTGAAGGCCAAATTCACCGCCGATGAATGCCATCCAGTAGTTGACCTTGACGTCGAAGTCTTCGCCTTTGAGTCTGGTTCCGGTACTCATAGAATTGATGAAGTACGTTCCTTTTGGCGTGTCATGGGAACCTTTCGTTCCGGTGACCACAGGTGTGGACATGTTGACTTTGCCATTCACGAAATAGGTCAGTGTCTGCTTGGAAATGCTGACGAAGACGTAAGTGCCTTTCGCGCCGTACTTTGGATTCTGCACGTGGAATGTCGCTTTGGCTTCACTGACATTGCCCACCTTGTCTGTTGCTTTTGCGTGGATGACATAATCGCCCGCTTTTTTCATGGAGATTTTGTCATGTGTAAGCTGAATAGTGACTTTGCCGGAATTATCCCTCGCTTGGAACATGCTCTGAAGAAGTTCTTCGAGTTCTTCGTCCGTGTATTCTGTGCCATTGAAGGTGTAGACATCTTTGGCTTTCGTGAATTTCGGAGCTTCGCAGTCGCGAACCGTGACTGTATACCTACGATAGACTTGATTGTTGTAATAGATGGTAAGCGAATAATTCCCTGGTTTGTCATATTTCTTGCCTGCAACCTTCTTTCCGTGGTAAACGACAGAAGTGTGCTTTCGAACGTAGTCTTGATCCTCTTTGGAGAGCACGTCCATGTTAATGTATTCTTCAATTTCGGTAGAAACTACAGATTTGTAGTTGATTGTAATGTTGCTATGAGCGTATTTCTGATTCAGTTCCAAGATGGGCGAGCATCCGGAAAGACTCAAAATCGCAATTACGCATAAAAAAATAAGGCCTATTGCCCGATAAATCGACTTGCGCATACGTTCCCTCCGTTCAAGGCATTATACATGATACTTTTAAAATATACAATAAAAGAAATAGGAGCACTCTGTTATTTTGTAGATTATAACAAAAAATACAAAGATAATATTGACATAATGTAAAATTCTTATATAATAAATTAAGTCAACTGAATAAAACCTGATTCGATAGAGGTTGCGGAAATCAAGAGTACTGAATTGCGAACGCAGAGGATGCGGTAATTCGAGAAAGGGAAATCCGCCGAAGGCTGAAGCCATCCTACAGCGGAAGCCTGGGCCATCGCAGAATATGCGATGGACTGTCACATAAGTGGAGCGCTATCAATGGTGATATTTGCATTGCAAATGTTTATATGAGTACATGCCATGGATACGTTTCAGACGTTATTCAGGGCTTTTTTATTTACTACGAAACGGGCGTATTGGAGGGGATGCGCCAGAAAAGAACAATAGGAGGTTCAAATGACACGTTTTATTCGCAATCGAATGAGCTTTGTAATCGGGCTCTCGATTCTCATGATCGCTTCGATGCCGGTTCTCTGCTTCGCTGCAGAGGAGAAGAAGGCAGCTCTTTATGCAACACCTTGGTCGGTTCTTCCACCGGTTATTGCTATCTTGCTCGCACTGGTTACTAAGGAAGTATACAGCTCGCTGTTCATTGGCGTACTCAGCGGAGCAGTGCTTTACGCAGGCGCAGATTTCTCCGGTATTATGGATCATTTGGTTAATGATGGCCTGATTGCTGCTCTGGCAGATGCTGGCAACATGGGTATCGTAATCTTCCTCGTTATCTTAGGAATGTTCGTTGCAATGATGAACATGAGCGGAGGCTCTTCTGCTTTCGGTGATTGGGCAGCAACCAAAGTCAAGAGTAGACAGCACGCACAGTTCACCACGATTATTCTTGGAATCCTGATTTTCGTGGATGACTACTTCAACTGCCTGACCGTAGGTAGTGTAATGAAGCCACTTTCCGACAAATATAACATTTCTCGTGCGAAGCTGGCTTATCTGATTGATGCAACTGCCGCTCCGGTCTGCGTGCTCGCTCCGATTTCGTCCTGGGCAGCTGCCGTATCTGGCTTTGTGGAAGGTCAGAATGGACTAACAATCTTTATCCGTGCAATCCCGTATAACTTCTACGCAATTTTCACTATCGTAATGATGTTTGCGCTGGTTGCCATGAATTTTGATTTTGGCAAGATGGCAATTTATGAAAAGAATGCTATTGAAAATGGCGACTTACTCACAATTCATGAAAATCTGGCGTCTCAGGATGAAGTAATTGCTGAGAATGAAAATGGCCGTGTAGCCGACTTGGTTATTCCAGTAATTGTCCTGATTGTATGCTGCCTCATCGGTATGATTTATACAGGTGGATTCTTCAGCGGAGAATCGTTCATCAACGCCTTTGCAAACTGCAGTGCAGCACTCAGCTTGTCTATGGGCAGCTTGGTTGCTCTGGTAATTACCATTGCATATTATACGGTTCGTCGTGTTCTTAAGTTCAGCGACTGCATGAATTGCATTCCAGAAGGTTTCAAGCAGATGGTTTCGCCAATCCTGGTTCTGACCCTCGCTTGGTCGCTGAAGAACATGACCGATAGCCTTGGTCTGGCTGAATTTGTATCCCATATGGTTAGCTTGATGCCAGAAAGCTGGCTCGTAGTAATTCCGGCAGTGCTTTTCGTCGTATCTTGTGCACTGGGATTCTCCTCTGGCACATCTTGGGGAACTTTCGGAATCCTGATTCCAATTGCATTGGCAATCACATCCTCTCACCCGGATATGATGATTTCTGTTATGGCTGCTTGCATGGCTGGCGGCGTATGCGGAGACCACTGCTCGCCGATTTCCGATACGACCATCATGGCATCGGCTGGTGCCGGCTGCAACCATATCAGCCACGTTGAAACACAGCTGCCATACGCAATTGTCGTACTGTCCGTATCTACTGTTTCATACCTGGTAGTTGGATTCACCAAGTCCTGCATCCCAGGTCTGATTGTTGGATTCGTACTTCTAATTGGATTCCTCAAAATTATGAAGAATCGTCAGATTGCAAAGAATAATTAATTTTGCTTTCGATTTCAATCGATGAGATCTGAATACATCTTTTGAGATTTAGCGTAGCATCGATATGTAACTACAGCGACGAATCAAGCCGTAAGTCTTGATTCGTCGCTTTTTTAATTGCATGGAAATATCTTCATTTGACAATGGAAAGACACTTTCTTACAATCATTCTATGGAACAAATGTTTGCTGAGATGGATTGCTTCATATGAAATGTGAATGTCATCTACCATGGGAGGTATGACCATGAATTCGAAAGATAAATATACCACAGAAGAAATTCTGACGTTGATTCGAAATCACGATGGAAAGAGTGAACTTGACTTGAGTAAGCAAGACATCGTTGATGTAGATATTTCGGGCTGGGAACTCCCGGAAAACATCAACTTCGACGGAGCTGTTTTTACCAATGTAGATATGGCTGGGACGACATTCCGGAAGTGTAACTTTAACCATTCGTGGTTCAAGGAATGCAAGACAAAGGGAATTCGGTTTCTGTATTGCGATGTGCAGGAAGCCAATTTCCGGTGGATGGATTTTACCGGAGCAGATTTCTCCGGGTCTAATTTTCATCATACGTTGTTCGAGTATGCAATGACGGAAGATATCACCGACAACGAAGATACGAAATTTTACCGGATGGCCTGCCCGGAGACGGGACCGTTCATCGCCTGGAAATGCTGCACGGAGCTTCGTGTCGTACAGCTTCTGGTGCCAGCGGATGCACGGCGTGTGTCGGCAACAGCAGAGACTTGCCGTTGCGACCGTGCGAAAGTCTTATCCATTAAGAGCATCGATGAGACGATATCCTACACATGGGCGCAGTCGACGGTCGATCCCGATTTCTATTACGAAGTGGGGAAATGGGTGGAGCCAGCGAATGGATTTGAGCCGAATCGTTGGCGCGATTCGTCCCAGGGAATTCACTTCTTCATGGAACGTCAGCAAGCGGTGGATTATCAATCAAAGTAAGGAGCGAGAATGAAATTCGAAGATTATAAAGACGATATTATATATGGATTTAGCACGAGAAACGGTGGGGTCAGCACGGGTGTATATGAGTCGATGAACCTCAGTTTGACGCTTCCGGATGATCCGAAGAAGGTGAGAAGAAACTATGAGCTCTGGAGTGAAAGCCTCGGCGTCGATGTGCACCGCATCGTGATTGGACAGCAGACACATACGAACAATGTTGTTCGGGTGGATGAGCACAACTGCGGGGAAGGCGTGTTCAAAGACCGGATGCCGGATGTGGATGGACTTGTTACGAATGTACCCGGCGTGGCATTGGTGACACATCATGCGGATTGTACTCCGGTATATTTGTATGATCCGAAGCATCACGCTATCGGAATGGTGCATGCGGGGTGGCGTGGAACGGTGCAAGAAATTGCACGCGTTGCCGTTGAGAAGATGACGGCAGAATTCGGTTCGAACCCAGCCGATATGGTCGCGATGATTGGACCATGCATTTCGAAAGAACACTTCGAATGCGACCGCGACGTAGTGGATGCAATTGAGGCAATGAGCGTCGACGCGATGGAATTCGTGGATTATGACGAAGACGCGAAGAAATATCACGTGTCTATTGCGGATGTGAACCGTCGCGTATTAGAGGTCACCGGTATTCCGGCAGACCACATCGATATGCAGAATCGGTGTACCTACGGCAATCCTGAACTTTATTTTTCCCACCGAAGAGACGGATTGAATCGTGGCGGACACTCTGCACTACTGATGCTTCGCGAGAAATAAGTCGGAAGAATAAGCTTGGATATGCAAATGTGGATGATCGAGTGTTGAGGTCAAGACCGATGATGGTCTTCAATGTTTCGAGAACACTGGGCTCGAGCGATACTTCGAGAAAGACTAGTTTGTTATAGATAAAAGGTATTGCGAATTTACTTTAAATAGTTTATCCTTATGAAAGTGTTTGAAATGAAAAGAGGGGTTATACGATGAAAGTTACATGGATAGGACATTCCTGCTTTAAGCTAGAAGAGAAGGGATATACAATTGTAATCGATCCGTATGAAGCGGATTCGATTCCCGGCCTGACACCAGTGCACGAGAAAGCTAATGAAGTGCTGAAGAGCCACGATCACTACGATCATAACGCATTGGATTCGGTTGAAATCATCGAAGGCGGAGAGTCGCCGTTCAAGATTTCGACGATTGAAACATATCACGATGACAGCCATGGTGCTGAGAGAGGCAAGACACTGATTCATATCTTCGAGACGGAAGACCGCAAGGTTGCACATCTCGGAGATCTCGGCTGTGAACTTACCGATGATCAGATGGCACAGCTAGCAGATATTGATTTGATTATGATTCCGGTGGGCGGTATCTATACGTTGGATGCGGCACAGGCAGCACAGCTTACTGTAGATCTGAATGCAAGATGGACGATTCCGATGCATTACAGAAGCCAGGAGAGCGAATTCGGTCTGCCGGAGCTGGGTACAGTATATGATTATTCTCTGAGACTGCACGATGTATGGGTTAATTCCATCCATACGCTGGATCTCAATGACAACTATGCTGCTCGCGTCGTTGTTCTTCAACCGCAGAACATGAAGAAGAAGTTCATGAGCATTGGTGATTTTGAGAAATTAAGCAATCGCTAATGGGATGGGAATGAAGGCATTTCCACAAAATATTTTTATCAATTATTCGAAAGGTGATGGAAACGTTTGTGTATTCATCACCTTTTTTCATTGGATTGACAACAAATTGTGCTTGTGCGGTGATATAATACACTTAACCGAATAAAGGAGGTAACAGCAATGAAAGTTATGATTACCGCAAAGAATTACAAACCGAGCGAACGACTTCAGGAGAACATCGAGAAGAAGTTCTCGAAGCTCGAGAAGTACTTCCAAGATGACGTTACCGCGAATGTGATTGTCTCCAAATTCAAAGACAAGACGAAACTGGAGGCCACCATCAACGCTAAGCAGACGATTTTCCGTGCAGAGGAAATCTCGGACAATGTCTACGAAGCAATGGATGTCATCATTGATCGGTTATCTCAGCAGATGAAGAAATTCAAGGGGAAGCTCGAAGCTCGCTACAAGGAGAACAAGGCACTCAAATTCGAATTCATTCCCGATATTGAGGATGACGAGGAAGAAGAGCCAATCACCGTGGTTAAAAGAAAGCAATTTGAACTTCAGCCAATGAATTACGAGGAAGCAATCCTTCAAATGGAAATGCTCGGTCACGACTTCTTCATCTACTTCGATATGGACACCGAATCCACGAATGTGGTGTACAAACGCAAGGGCGATGCGTACGGCTTGATTGAGACGTACAGATAATTACAGATAATTATCGTCATATGACACGTTAATAGGAATAATATGAAGGCGGCAGAGCGTAGGCTCCGCCGCCTTTTCTTGACAGTATTATACCCCTACGGTAATATATTGGCATGAGTAGAACAACTCCGAGGAGACAAAGCGGTTCCACGCGTTCGAGACGAGATTCGCAAGGAACTGGCCGGAGATCGGGAGCGAGTTCACGGACAACGCGTAGCGCTTCTCGAAGCACGCGAGGAAGGCGGACTGGCAGTGATACTCCGGTAAAAAGCAGAGCTTATACCACCTCCGAGAGTCGAATACTGGATTTCTTAGCGGCGATTCCGGCGTTCATCGTCATCGTTATTACCTTGCGAGAAATCTTTCTGGCGGTGACCGATTCCGCCATGAAGTCGGAACAGTATACGACATTCCCGGAGCTTTTTGAGTTCGGAAATTTTGTCATTATTCTCGTGGGGATTCTCTACGTTGTACTTTCGAACATGGTGCCCACCAAGAAAAAACCGCTATTGCAGAGGAATCCGGAATTTCTATTCTTCGGATGTTTCTTAATCTTGATGGCGCTGTCTACATTGATTAACGGAATCGATGATAAGGCAATCCATGGATTGCCCTATCGTAACCAAGGCATCTTCCACTTTGCGTTCTATATCTTAATCTATTATTTCGTCTCCTCGAAAATCAAAATTCAGCAGTTACGAAAGATGATGCTTCTATCTTTTCTGTTCACAGCAGATGCATTAGCGATTACCGCAATCGGACATCAATTCTTTATCAATATTGCAGCCTACTCAGGGAAGAAGGGCTTGAGTGCGATTTTTTTTAACAGCAACCACTACGGATATTTCCTTGCGATGGCATTGATGGTAGGGATTACCGCGTACATTGTCGGTGAACGAGTATGGGTGCGCGATTTCGGTTTTTTGTCAGGAATGCTGAACATGTTCGTGCTATTTTTGAATAACACATTCGGCGCGATTCTAGGAGCTTTTGCCAGTCTGATCCTCGTCCTGGTGCTGGCGCTGATTAAATTGCCGAAATCCAGGTGGCGTGCCGTGTCGGTCGCATCGCTTATCGTCGCGTTGCCGCTGGCAGGGGGAATTCTCCTGAATGCGCAATTCGACAACTTTGTGGTGTTGATTCACGACATCGGCAAGATTCTCAGCGGTAGCTCGAGTGCGGCTTCGGCAGGAACTAATCGCTGGGGACAATGGGTCAAAGCCGTGCAATATATCCAGGAGAAACCACTTCTTGGTTATGGATGCGAGGGCGCATCAAAGCGGATGATGTCGGAAATCAATATTTCGAATCCGCACAACGAGTTGCTGACGTATGCGCTGTTCTTCGGCGTTCCGGCAGCAGTGTGTTACACCATCGGCATTTTGATGATTTTCTTGCGCCATCTTGTGGGCAAAGCCTGGAAAGATCCCTATGCGTTGATGGCGTTCTCGGCTGCATTCGCCTATTTCATTTCGTCACTCTTCGGGGTAGCCATGTTCTACACAACGCCGTTCTTCTTCATCATGCTGGGCTACAGTAGCAACCCAGGTAAAACGAGCCGTTCGAGAAAGCAGCGTGGAACGTCGTCGAGAAGGTCTTCGAGAACGCGAAGTCGTTCATCGGACCGGACAAGCCGTTCGACTTACCGAAGATAAGAAGAGAAGCTGGAAACCGTAGGCACATTCGAAAACACATCGGAAATGCACTCAGCATATAATGTGAGAAATCAAAAGCGTCCCATCCTTGCGGATGGGACGCTTTTTCGTCATATTTCGTAATTGCATTTCGCTATTCTGTTTCGCAATTATTTCCGAATGATTACTTTCGTTCCAACAGAAATCATGTTGTAGAGCTGTCTCGCCTTTGACGGCGGCATGTTCACGCAACCATGCGATCCAGAATATTTGTAGATGGAACCGCCGAAGGATGAACGCCAAGATGCATCATGCATTCCGTACGCTTGACCGATGAACGGGAGCCAATATGAAACGCGGGTGACATAATCGGATCCGGTTAGATTAACGTTTCTCGACTTGCGGTTCAAAGTGAACTTTCCGGTCGGTGTTCTTGTTCCCGGTCCACCGGTCACGACCGGACTGCTCAGCTTCACTTTACCATTGACATAATATTTCAGACGCTGACTGCTGATATCGATTAGTACGTACTTCTTGTAATTGTATGGACCGTATTGGTGGCGCGCCTTATAAATCTGTGAACAGGAAATTGCGCCGGTCTTGGAATTTGGCTTAATGGTGATATTCCGATATTTGAACGAACTACGTCTTGCTGCCGCATTTTTCTGGAACGAGTAATAATACTTACCCGATTTCATCAGCTTGCTGGTGACGAGTTTGCCGCCTTTCTTCGAATAGTAAGTGTTGCCGTTCCAGCGGAAACGACCTTTCTTTGTGCGAAGTATACCGTTCGAACTGGAGTAGTAGTAATATTTGCCCCACTTATAGACGCCGGTCTTAATCACACCGTTGCTTGCGGCACGATATTTCTTCTTGGATATTTTAAAAGTACATCCGGTTCGAATGACGCCGCCTTTCTGCACGTAGTAGCGTTTCCCTTTTGAGGTGACAAATCCCTTCGACGTGCGAATGACGCCTTTGCTATCCGCATAGTAATATCTCTTGCTGACTTTAACGATGCCGTATTGCAAATAACCGCTTCCACTAAAGTAGTACTTCTTACCGCTGATGGTCTTCATGCCGGTAACAAAGTGGTCAGCCTTATCATAATAATAAGTGTGACCGTTCTCTGTGACCCAGCCGAGTTTTGGCTGTGGTGTAGGTTCAGGCTCTGGTTCTGGTTCGGGTTCCGGTTCTGTGGTTTCGGTGTTTCCGGTTCCGTCGTTTTGTGCTGAATCGCTTTCAGAGGATGGAGATACATCTGTAGCAACTGTAGAATTCGTATTCGATTTTCCATCGGAGCTCGTATCCGAGTTCGACTCGGCTGCAAGAGCAGGCTGGCTGCTCTCAGTAGAAACGTTAGCGGTCGTTTCATCACTGGCGAAAACCACACTCACAGATACAGTAAGTGTAGCGATGAGTGTCAGCGAGACGAGAATGCTACGCCACCGAGTAAATTTCCTTTTGTCCATAATATATATTTCCTTTTCTCTTCGTAAGAGTAACGTATTGTTCTTTCAGAAAATAGTATACTCCTTATTTTCCCGGAATGATATGAATCTTTTCCAATCCTCTGAGCCGTATCCAACAATCATCGGAGCACAACCGAGCAATTAGAGTGTCCAGTAGTTCATGTCTACGCGTCCGCTGATTCCGCTTACCGTGCCCGAGCTGGTGTATTGCCAGCATTGGTATTTTCCTTTGTAGGTGACTTCCGTGTTGTATTGTGCCACCCATACTTTGTAGGCAGAGAGTTTTGTCATATCCAGGTTGTTGTTAAGCCAGCTAGTGCTCGCATAAATCATCGGTGTATAACCGTTTTTCTTGACTGTATCGCAGAACGCCTTAATAACAGCGGTTCGCTTCGCTTTGCTCAGTTTCTTCGAGGAAGCACGTCCAGAAATGTTTTCGGTGTCAACGACGAGTGGGAGATTGATAGAGCAACCCGATTTCTCGATTTGCTGAATTGCAAATGTCGCTTCTTTCCTCGCTTCTGCTTCTGTCTTCGCCTGTGAGAAGTAGTATGCACCGACATCCAGTCCCACTGCGGTCGCATTTTGAATGTTTGTCTTGAAGGTTGAATCCGCGTTGCATTCACCCTTCTCTGTGCCGGAGTATCCGCAGCGCAGGAATGCGAAGCTGATACCGCTTGCTTTTACTTTCGACCAATTAATATTGTTTCCTTGCCAATAGGAAACGTCGATGCCTTTCATATATTTTCGATCGGAAGAGGTGATATTCCCCGTGCTATCCGCCGTATATGTATATTTTCCGACTTTGAATGTGCCGGTCTTCGCTGCCGCATTGCTTCCTGCATAATACATGTTTGCCCCGTAAAAGAAGAACCGATTCGTATATAGATTACCGGATGGACGAGAGTAATAGGTTTTGCCATTCCAGTGAATCAGACCGGCGGATTTGCGAAGCCGTCCATTGCTGCTTGAATAGTTGTAATACTTTCCCCACTTGTAGACGCCTGTGTGAATCTGCCCGTTCTTTGCCGCGCGGTACGTGTATTTCCCAATTTTGAACGATTTGCTCGTATAGATTTTGCCACCTTTGCGGACATAGTATTTGTGCTTATTCCAAGTAACAAACCCCTTGTTCTTCTTGAGTTTTCCACTGCTTCCGGAGTAATAGTAATACTTTCCCCACTTATAGATGCCCGTGTGAATCTGTCCGGTTTTCGCCGCGCGGTATGTGTACTTGCCAATCTTGAAGGATTTACTCGTATAAATCTTACCACCTTTGCGGACATAATATTTGTGATTGTTCCAAGTAACAAATCCTTTGCTTGTCTTGAGGCGTCCACTGCTGTCTGAATAGTAATAATATTTTCCCCATTTGTAGACACCGACGTGAATCTGTCCGTTTGCTGCAGCACGATACGTCTTCTTCTTTACGACAAAACTCTTGCTAGTGGTAATCCGGCCGCCTTTCTGCAGGTAGTACAGCTTACCATTCCAGCGAAGAAATCCAGCGGTCGTGCGAATCTTACCGTTTGCATCTTGATAATAGTAGTATTTTCCCTTCTTGATAACACCCGCCTGAATTGTTGGTTCGTTGGCAACGACGCGGAATGTCATAATTGAAGTGCTGTTTTGCTTTAGCTCATATGTTCCCGTCTGACTCGTATCCAGCTGATAAAAAGAATCTTCATCAGCTACGAGTTCCGTGCCATCTTCACTACCGGAAGGACACTGGAGGAGAGGGGCGTCCGTGTCTGCACTAGAATTATCCGTGTCGGTCTCACTGTTTAATAGGGCAGAAGATGTTCCATTCGTAGTTCCACTGGTGGTATCAGAACTGTTCTCCGATGTAGCGATATCCGGATTGCCGCTTTCACTGGTAGATGCGTTTTGTGTTATTTTGACATAGATGATGTCCCCTTGCGTAAAGTCTGGAACGTTGGTTTCGTCGTAAGTCACCAGCGATTCGGACTTGCTTTTATCGGAAGTGTACTGGACAATAATGTTGCTGCCTGCGAATGTGAAGGTGGCAGATGAAGCAAGTAATATTGCGATTATGCATATTTTGGAAAGTTTTCTCATAGAATCTCCATTTTCGATATATTTGTAGTTGTGGTTTCATTCAAAATAATCTCAAAAAGTATTAACAGATTATACCATAGAATGCTTGGAGTTTTCTTAAAATATGCCTTCGCATACCACAGATAATCGTAGTGCTCTCCAAGGAGAAAATCACCCAACAGAAAAAGATGCGATTGCTCGCATCTTTTTCTGGGAGGATTTCTCCTCCATATAGGGCTTTATGATTGATATTTACATATTTAGTTGTACCAGTAGTCCATATCGACACGGGTACTAATGCCATTGACCTTACCGGAACTGCTGTATTGCCAGCATTTATACGTTCCGCCGTAAGTGACCTTGGAATAGTACTGTGCGACCCAGACGTGGTAGTTCGACAACTTGCTCATGTCCAGCTGATTGTTGAGCCAACTGGTGCTGGCGTAAATCATTGGAGTGTATCCCTGTGACTTGACGCGATCGCAGAATCCCTTGATGGCAGCGGTACGGTTCTTTTTTGAAAGTCTTGCACTGGAAGCACGAGCACCGGATAAGTTTTCCGTATCGATAACAATCGGATAGCTAACGTCAATTCCTGCCTTTTTAATCAATTTGATACAATAATCCGCTTCCTCTTTACCTTCCGTCGAATTGATGGCTTCCGTGAAGAAGTAGACACCGACTTGGATGCCTGCGGCTTTCGCCTTCTTGATGTTGTTCATGAAGGTGCTGTCTGTGTAGAGCTTTCCGTTGGACGAGCCACGGTATCCACAGCGGATAATCGCGAATTTGACGCCGGAAGCCTTCACCTTGTTCCAATTAATAGAATATTGGAAGTAGGATACATCGATTCCTTGAACCTTGCCAGTAGAGAGGTTCGTAATGCGGCCGTTCGAAACGGTTGTATAGGACTGACCACTAACTTTGAAGGTTCCGGTCTTGATTGCACCGGTAGCGGAGGCATAATACTTATCTCCGTCTACTGTGAAGAACTTGCTTGTGTAGATTTTGCCACCAGATGCGACATAGTAGCGCTTCTTGTTGTACGTGATGAATCCCTTGGTGGTTTTTATGCGATAATTGGACGGGCTGGCATAATAGTAGTAAGAACCAACCTTGAATACGCCGGTTGCTAGATGTCCGTCGGTATAAGCTTTATAGGTATAACCGCTCACCTTGAACAGGGAGTTTACTTGCAGCTTACCTTTACCACCCGATGTGATATAGTAGCGCTTACCTCCGTAGGTGAAAAAACCGGCTTTCGTTCGAACGACACCATTCTTATCCGCGTAGAAGTGTGCAACGGTTCCGTACTTGAATACGCCGGTTCCGATTCTGCCATTGCTGTATGCCTTGTATTGTTTGCCATTCAACTTTAGCGTATGGCTTGTGTAAATCTTACCGCCATCCTGAACGTAATATTTATTGCTTTTGTAAGTAACGAATCCGGCTGTGGTCTTCACTTTGCCGGAAGTGGTTCCTGCATAGTAATAATATCCTTTGTAAGTGAAGCAACCTTTCGTCAGCTTGCCTTTCTCATTGAAGAAGTACTTGCTTCCGTCGATGGTCGCAAAACAATTCTTATAATACTTTCCGGATTTGTAATAATAGTACTTCGAAGAACCGGAAGTCTTCCATCCTGTTTTGGTGGATGTTGCTGCATGACTCGGAGTTGCCGCAATGCCAAAGATGAGGACTGCCGCAATAAATAATGCCGCGAGCATGTTTCTGTGTGATAGTTTCTGATACATATTTTCCCGTAGTTTTGAAATGTTCTTTCCAAATAAGCCCTAAATTTTGGTATAAAAAACCACCCTAAGGTCAGAAGAGTCTCTGAACCTGAAGATGTCTCGTTACCATATGCCGGAGCGACCGGCTACTGTTCTTTACAGGTAAGATAATAACATTCAAAAAAATAAAATGCAATAATATTATTCGTAAACTGGCGGAAAAAATTTATCGGTAAACTTGTTAGCCTATATGTTATGTGCTAAAATCACACTATATTGAGGTAGGAAAGCATGAGATACATAAGATATTGTACCAACTTAATAACGGCATTTACATTTATGGTGCTCAGTGCATGCGTGCGGAAATTATCGCCCGTACGCAAGAATAAAGCGATGTTCATTTCGGATGTTCGTAGTGAGAACGGCGGAAGCCTCCTCTGTGTCTGCAATGCGCTCGGAGATGAATACAAGAAGGTGACATACTTCAAGGCAGATCGCAGACTGTGGAGCTCGCCCAAAGAATTTTATCGGCTCGTCTATGATATGACGACGGCAGAAGCAATCTTCCTGGAAGATTATTTTCGATACACATCTTATTATAAGGTGAGAGAAGGACAGAAAATCTGTCAGCTCTGGCATGGCGCAGGTGCATTTAAGAAATTCGGCTACAGCCGAGCAGCGGGAAATGAGCATATCCGAATTCACAAAGGATATCGAAAATACACGAATGTAATTACCAGTGCAGAGGCGATTAACTCATGCTACGAGGAAGCGTTTGGTGTCGCTGCAGACAAAGTATGTGCGACCGGAATTCCGCGCACCGATATGTTCTTTGATTCGGATTATTTGGAAGCGGCAAAGGAACGCCTCTATGAGGCATACCCGGTAATGAAAGACAAGAAGGTGATTCTTTTTGCCCCAACATATCGCGGACTTCGTGCCGATGATGCGGAATATGATTTCAATCAAGTGCCAATTGACCAGCTCTACGAAGCACTTCACGAAGATTTCGTGTGGGTGTTCAAATGGCATCCAGCGCTCTACAACAACATTGCGAATGGCAAGGTAAAGACGCCGGACTTTGGCAAGTATCCCGATTTCTTCCTGGACCTTTCTTCGGAGCGAGAGATTAATGATATTCTCACCGTTACGGATGTGATGATAACGGATTATTCTTCTGTTATATTCGATTATTACTTGACGGGCGGACGAATGATTTTCTATCCGTACGATTTCGATCAATATTATAATGGACGGAGTTTCTACTTCGACTACGAGGATTACCTCTGTGGCCCGATGGTGAAAACTCCCGATGAGCTCATCGAAGCGATTCGGAATCCCTCGAGCGGAGAAGAAGAAATTCGTGCACGATTCGGAACGCGTTTTATGGAAGCTTGCGACGGACACGCGACCCAGCGCGTGGTAGACTGGGTGTTTGACAGGAGGTCAGAATGAAAATCCTAATCAATCTGGCCATCGCGTTGTGCAATGTGGTCTACTCGTTTCACAAGCTCGCACCGACAAGGAATCGCATCGCCATGATTAGCCGTCAGAGCGATGCGTTGACGCTGGACATGCGCCTATTGAAGGAAGAGATAGAGCACCAGAATCCCAGCGTGGAAGTGGTGACGATGAATCGCCGAATTCCGCCGGGGCTTATCGGTAAAATTAAATACGTATTCTATATGCTTGGTCCGGAGATGCACACGATTGCGACGTCGAAAGTCGTGCTTCTAGAGGGATATTGCATCAATGTGAGCATTCTTCACCACAAGAAAGACCTCAAAGTCATTCAGCTTTGGCATGCACTGGGCGTGTTCAAACGGTTTGCTTATCTTGCAGTCGGAACAGAAGAAGGGCATAGCGAAACACTGGCAAAGGCGATGCACATGCATGAGAATTACGACTATGTTATTTGCAGCAGCGAGTTTTGTCGCCCGTATTATGCAAAGGCGTTTGGATATCCGGAAGAGCAAGTGAAGGTGTATCCCCTCCCACGAACCGACCTCTTGCAAAGCGAAGATTATCGCCAAGAGACAGGCAAAAGAATATTGGCGAAGTATCCAGCCCTTGAGGATAAGAAGAATATTCTCTATGCACCAACCTTCCGAAGCGATGTGGACATCACGGAACATTTGCAAAAACTATTCAATGCATTCAATTATGAAGAGTATAATCTGATTGTAAAACTTCACCCGATTGACCGTACGGCGGTGAACCGGATGGAGGTTTTTGACTGTTCAGAATTCACGACGATGGAACTGTTCTCGGTCAGCGATGTGCTCATTACCGATTACTCTTCGATTCTGTTCGAAGCAGCTGTCGCGGAAATGCCAATCTACTTATATACGTATGATTTGGACGAATACTTGGCACGTCGTGGCTTCATTATCGATTTCCGTAAAGATATTCCGTTCCCAATGTACGAGAACCCAGGGGAACTTCTGGATTCGATTCGACGAGGCGAAAGTAGTGCAGAGGTATCGCACGAATTCATTCAACGTTACGTAGAGCCAGGAACTGGAAATACGCGAAAACTCGCGGAATTCATACTCGAGCAACTGAGTGAGAAGGCGTAATTCTTGAATTATAATAACATGTAAGATATAATTATATGATTTAACTCTGTTTCAAAGGAGGAAAGAAATGGTATATGGTGTAATTCTGGCAGGCGGTATCGGAAGTCGTATGGGAAATGTCGACAGACCGAAACAGTACCTGCACATTGGCAAGAAACCGATTATTGTACATACGGTAGAGAAGTTCATCATCAATGATGCTTTCGAGAAGGTTATCGTGCTCTGCCCAGCACAGTGGATTACCTACACGAAGGATTTGTTCCGCAAGCACTTGCCGGAGAATAACGATGTTGTTGTTATTGAGGGCGGCAAAGAACGTAATGATACGATTATGAACGCGATCCGTTACATTGAAGAGACGGATGGATTGGATGAAGAAACGGTCGTTGTAACACACGATGCGGTGCGTCCCTTCGTTACTCACCGCATTCTGGAGGAGAATATCGAGTATGCTCGTAAGGGCATTGCTTGTGATACGGTAATTCCGGCAACAGATACAATTGTAGAAAGTACCGATGGAGAGACCATCGCGAACATTCCAAATCGCCGGAACTACTATCAGGGACAGACGCCGCAGAGCTTCCGTGCGAAGAAGTTCAAGGATATGTATGAAACCTTATCTCCAGAAGAGAAGGCAATTCTGACGGATGCGGCAAAAGTATTTGTCGTAAAGGGTGAAAAGGTCGCACTGGTAAAGGGTGAAACCTTCAACATCAAAGTAACGTATCCATATGATCTGCAGCTTGCAGAAACGCTGCTGGGAGGCGATAAGTAGTGTTAAATACAGTATATAGACTCGTTGAGCCAAGACGAATTGAATCGGAGTTTTCGGATGTCGATGTGAATGGAAATCACATTCTGGTACGCCCGACCCATCTGTCGATTTGCAATGCGGACCAGCGTTATTTCCAGGGAACCAGACCACCGGAAGTACTTCGCAAGAAACTGCCGATGGCATTGATTCACGAAGCCATTGGTAAGGTTATCTATGATCCAACGGGAACTTATGAAGCTGGACAGAAAGTCGTAATGGTTCCCAATACGCCAGTGGAAGAAGATGATGTCATTGCCGAGAACTATCTAAGAAGCAGCAAGTTCCGTGGCAGTGGCTTCGATGGATTTATGCAGGATATCGTTCCAATGCGGCCGGACCGCGTGGTTGCAGTACCGGACGGGATTGATGATTTGGTGGCTGCTTTTACCGAACTGGTGTCAGTTAGCTATCACGCAATTGACCGCTTCGAACAGAAAGCACATAGCAGAAGAAATAGCTTTGGCGTGTGGGGTGATGGAAACCTTGCGTTTATTACATCGCTCTTGCTGAAGAAGCGTTTTCCAGAGAGCAAGGTCTACATCTTCGGAAAGCATGAATATAAGATGGCAGATTTCGTGTTTGCGGATGGCACATATTTTATCGACAGCATTCCGGAAGATCTCCGCATCGACCACGGATTTGAATGCGTTGGTAAGGCGGGCTCTGGCTCGTCGATTAATCAGATTATCGATTACATCAATCCGGAAGGTTGCATCGCAGCACTGGGCGTATCGGAAGATCCGGTTCCGATTAATACGCGAATGATTCTGGAGAAGGGATTGACGCTGTTCGGAAGTAGCCGAAGCAGTGCGGAGGACTTCCACAACTTGCTCCAGTTCTATAAAGCACATCCGGAGGTGGTGGACTACATGTCCAGCATCATCGGTGAAGTAGTTGAAGTTCGCACAATTAAAGACATGACCTATGCCTTTGATTCGGACACACAGAAACATGGCGGTAAGACCGTGATGATTTGGAAGAAATAGCAATAAAGAGAGGGTTATAAATGTCACCGAAAGTATCGATTATTCTTCCGGCATATAATGCAGAGCAAACGCTTTCTCGCATGCTGGATGCAATCCGAAACCAGACATTTGAAAATTATGAAGTTATTGCGATAGATGATGGATCCACAGATAGAACTGGCGATATTCTGGAGGAATATCGGGAAGCAGATGATCGACTCCGAATTCTTAAGCAAGAGCACTCTGGCGTTAATGTTGCCCGCAATAGAGGGTTAGGCGAAGCTCAAGGCGATTATGTGGTCTTCTACGATGCGGATGACTTTGTTCCAGAGAATGCAATGAATGATTTGTATCACAGTGCACGAGATCGAATGGCGGATCTTATAATTGGCGAACATGGAATTCAGTACATGACCGAAATCTATGTGCCGAAGTCATCTGCCGTATTATCCAAGGAACTGGATATCCCCAAATATCACAAATCGCTTTGCTGGAACTTAACCCTATGCAACAAGATGTTCCATCGGGATATTATTGAGAAAAATAATCTGAGATTTAATGAGAGCACCCACGGCGAAGACGGGGTGTTCTTGTTTCAGTTCATCCAGAAATCGAAGAACATTACAGGTTGCCCAGAGAACGTCTATACTCATGTCAAGAGCGCATTTTGGGAAGATAAGACACTGAGCCAGCAGATAACTTGTGAGGCTTTTGCCTCTTGCTGCCGCAATATCAAAGCGATACTTCAGATTATTGATGAAGAGATGGAAGAAGACATCACCGCTATCGAGAAATCTGAAGTGACGCAGGCGGCCAAAGATGAAAGACATTATTTCTGGAAACAAATGCGTTCCACTATCTGGAAGAGCTTTGCCCAGACCATCGTGCTCGGTAAATTCTACCGTAGATTATGGAATGGAGAAGATGAGCTGTTCCCTTTGATTCAGGAAAGTTTGGAAGAATGCAAAGCGAACATGTTCCCATCCCATTGGCAGTCTGTTATGGATATGAATACAGATCTTCGGTTGAATTCCGGATTAATGGATAAAGAGGCTCTGGCAGAGAACCCGGTTCTGTCCGTAATGATTACATCTCAGCTTTCGGCAGAAGATGTAGATACAATGCTTCAAGCATACTACGAACAGAGCTTCGTCTCTTTTGAAGTGATTCTGGATGATTCTCTGTTACATGCTGTATCTCCAGCGTTTCGTAATCGGAAGAACTTCCGCACATTACCGCATGACACTCTGCCGGCTTGGAAGAAAGAAGCATTACTTCAAGCAAATGGCATCGAGTGTATATTTGTGCAAGAAGCTATATATCCAGGTTCTAGAGCAATCGTACAGATGCTGGAAGCGAAGACAGAGCGAGAAGATGAGCGATGCTTTGTTACAATTCCGCTTTGCAGTAAGACAGATGGTGAATATCAGAATCTGATCGCACAGAATACGGCATTTATTAATGAATTTGCCGTTGTACACAGAAATACGAAGTACAACCAACTCGATGCTCTGTGGAGTAACAAGATTTTCAATATTAAGACACTACTTGCGAAGAAACGACTCTTCGAGAAGAATTCTACGGAAGACCTCGTGCGACTCTATGGCAATACACCATATGTGAAGTTTGATGGGAGTGCATTCCTGACAACGCTGACTGATCAAGATATTCTGAAGAATGTTTCCAGTCTATGGGTGAAGCTGGGATTCCATCATAAACTTCGCAATGAGCAGAAGAGACTCGCTCGAATTGAGAAAGAAAGCACGCCAGAGAAGACACTTTCCCAGATTTTTCGGAGATGGTATCGCAGACAGCTTCGTGGCGGATATAAATTCCTAACATTGAAAATTCTGTTTCCGCTGTATTATAACTGGCATGCGAGGAAGCCGATTGAGAAGAATAAAGTTCTGTTTATCGTAAATCGTAAGCCAACGCTTCCAAATGCGATGACTTATGTACATGGGTTGCTGGAAGATTCTGGCAAATTCGATATTCATGATAAATTCCTACTCAATTTGACATTGCGTTATCGTCAGAAATTCAAAGTAGACCTAGACCTTATTAAGGATTTAGCAACTGCAAACTATGTATTCCTAGACGAAGCAACTGTCGTAACCTGTGGCGTTAAGAAACGCCCGGAGACCAAGATTGTGCAGCTGTGGCATGGCTGCGGTGCCTTCAAGAAATTTGGCTTCAGCACGGCAGATAAAATTTTTGGCGGAGATGCTAAGACGCAGATTCGCTATCCAATGTATAAGAATTTCGATCTGGTATGTGTTAGTAGCCCAGAAGTTGTGTGGGCTTATGAGGAAGCCATGCGACTGGAAGGTGTGGGCAACGTCAAGCCGGTCGGCGTTAGCCGTACGGATGTGTTTTTCCAGGAGGAGTATATTGAAGCTGCCAAGGAAAGAGTAGAAGAAGCCATTCCGGCAGCGAAGGATCGTAAAATCATTCTCTATGCCCCAACGTTCCGAGGCCGCGTAGCTTCTGCCTATGGTCCAAATCATTTTGATTACGACCGTCTGTATGAAACTTTGGGTGATGAATATATTATTCTGATCAAACATCACCCGTTAGTGAAACAACTACCGGAAATTCCTTTGAAATACAAGGAGTCCTTTGTCTGGGATGTATCGAATAGCATGACGATTGAAGATCTAATCTGCACAGCAGATATCTGCATTTCAGATTATTCTTCCTTGATATTCGAATACGCGCTTTTCGAGAAACCAATCATCCTATTTGCATATGATTTGGATGTATATTTCGACTGGAGAGGCTTCTATTACGACTATTTCGAGATGGCACCGGGACCTGTTCTGGCAAGCACGGAAGAGATTATTGATTACATTGTAAATATTGATACGAAATTCGACCGAGAGAAAATGCATGCCTTTCGAGAGAAGTTCATGAGTTCTTGCGATGGCCATTCCACAGAGCGGATATTGGCAGAAGTGGGGCTTGAGTTGTAGTCCGTATTAATAAATTATTTTAGAAAGGACCAGTTGTAAGTGTTCAATTGTAAAGCGGTAATTAACGAAATAAGCATTATTGATAATAAATTGAATTTAGAGGCAATTTTCAAATGCCCGTATAATGTCAGCGTCATTTCACCAAAAGTGAAACTCGTTTTCGAGTGTGGAGGGAAAACCAGACGTCTTCCACTCTTTGTAAAAAAATATTTTAGAATACAGCAAAGCGATTTGTGCATGATTAACTGTTCCTATTCGTTTGCACTGGACGAGTTATACTACAACTACACTTGCGACAAAGATATCACTGTCAGAATCGATTTTTATTATGGCACAAATGAAATCGTTGGAATTCCGTTTTCTATTTCATCTTCTTCAAACTTTTTGCAAAGCAACAAGAATGTTGAAATCGATGAAGAGAATATCGATTATGAGAGCTTTGAAACGTCGGAATTTACCCAAAATCTTTCTTTGAACGCAACGGATGAAGAAAGACAAAAGGATGCCTATCAGGTCGGCTTTGATTTTGATAATAACAGAATCATAATCCACCAAGTTCCCGAAAACCGAGATTCGTTCGATTTTGTTCAAAATAGCAAAATCGTTGTTCCACTGATAAGATTCGTATTCTTTGTCCTAAGAATCGCGATAAGTATCGTACTGATTCCATACTTTGTAGTAGATGGTTTCTTAGCGGCAATCGATGTAACTCCAAAACATCGAATTGCGAAAACCGGTTCGCGAACCAAGGACATCTTGACTCAGATACAGTTGAACTTCTCGATGTTCCTTAGGAAGAATAAGAAAAAAGAAACCATTAAGGAAAAGATATTCAACCTCTTATGCGTATTTGTTAACGTATACTTTAAATTGCAATCGGGAAAGCCAATTGTTGAGAATCAAATTTTCTTCGTATCGGGACGACGCGATACGCTGGGCGGAAATTTAGAGTGCGTATATAATTACATTAAAGACCGTAAGGATATTGAATTCAAATTCTTGCTCTTTTCCGACAGTGAAGGTCATTGGAACCCGAAAAACCTCTTTAAATTCTTGAAACTGTATGCAACGTCAAAAGTTGTATTGGTAGATGACTATTTTAGACTTCTTGATCTTGTGACCAAGCGAGATGGCGTTAAGGTTTTCCAGCTTTGGCATGCCTGCGGTGCGTTTAAGACTTTCGGCTTCTCAAGACTGGGGAGAAAAGGCGGTGCAAAACAGACGAGCGTTAGCCATAGAATGTATGATTATGCTACCGTAAGTTCCACTGAAATTATTCGACATTATGCGGAAGGTTTCGGGCTAAGTGATGAAAACGTTGTTGCAACCGGAATTCCGAGGACGGATGTTTTCTTTGATGAAGAATATAAAAAGAATATTCAAGCTTCTTTTTATGCAAAATATCCGCAGCTGAAGAACAAGAAGATTATGATTTTTGCTCCAACTTTTAGGGGAAATGGCCAAATGACTGCTTATTACCCTGTTGAAGCCTTCCATGCTGTAGATATGTATGAGAGTCTGGGCGGTGAGTATGCGATTATTATTAAGCTTCATCCATTCTGCAAGGAACGCTTTGAAGTGCCGCAGGAGTACAGCGACTACATAATTGATTTGACGGATAAAGATGAAATTAATAATCTTCTTTTCGTTGCGGACTTGCTGGTAACGGATTATTCCAGTTCTATCTTCGAGGCATCTTTGCTGAACGTTCCGATGTTGTTCTATGCATTTGACTTGTATGATTATATTTCAAGTCGAGATTTCTATTACGATTTTGAAAGCTTCGTTCCTGGTAAAATCGTATATAGTGAGAAAGCGTTAATCGATTGTATTAATGCCGATGATTTTGACAAAGAAAAAATTGATGATTTCAAGTACAAGTTCTTCGATGAACTGGACGGTAAATCCACGGAACGAGTTTCTAATTTGATTCTGGAAAACTTAAACAACTAGACGTGTTGTATTCAGTGACTTTTGTAACACCTTAATCGAATTTGCGATGGAATGCTTTCGATTCCCATGAGCAAGTTCGGTCGAGGTGTTATAACTGTCTTATATCACAACAAAGGTGACAATCGCGAAATGGATATTGCAAAAAGAATTTTAAAAAATCTCATATATATTGCGTACTACCTAATTGCCGCCTTTCTTTTGTACTTCATTGTCTGCGGAAGGACGTTGACGGACTGGTATGATGAGACTTTCGGGACTTCTTTTCGAGAGATTATCTATACATACGACCTCGGACTAACTGGTGCAGATGCTAGCTTCTTAAATGAAGCAGTTAAACTTTGCAAACCGGAACTCATTCATGCGACAATCGTCGTCGTCTTCATGATATTTGTAGATCAACTTCTCATGCGGAGAGTGGGACGACGGAGAATTCTTATCGACGAGGAGTCTATCGGAAAACATGTAACGGAAGGAAAACATGCCGCCGAAAGCACTCGAAAAATAGCTGAAAATCAATCATCCGAAAAACAGCAGACTCCGAAGCATGCGGCAAAAGAACCGCCAAAGCGACTCTTCCGAAAGTCTACGAAGCATTATCAGGTAAAACGCACATCTCTGGGATATGCATTTAACATCGGTTATCATGTGATTCTGTTCGTGATATTGATTTTTCTAGCGAGACCGGTTTATACATATGCAGATCAAGCTTTGAAAGTATCGGAATTTCTCCGTTCGCGTTATGAGTATACGAAAATCTACGACAAAGAATATGTGAATCCCGCTGATGTCAAAATCACGAACACGTGCAAGACGAAGCGCAACGTCATCATCATCTATATGGAGAGCATGGAGACAACCTACGCTTCGAAGACGTTGGGCGGATTCCAGAGTCAGAATCTAATTCCAAATATCTATCAGCTCCAGAAGGATAACATCGCCTTTGGTGATCGTTCAGGGGTAAAAGGAACTTTAAATCCATATGGTACAACGTGGACAACGGCGTCACTTCTGGCATCCTCTTCCGGTATTCCTTTCGCGTTTAACATCGGAAAGAATCGTAATCTAGGTTCCGGCAACTCTGAAAGCGAAAAGTTTGCCAATGGCGTAACCACTCTCGGAGATATTCTCTCGGAACAGGGATATAACCAAGAGTTCATTTGCGGATCTGATTCGACGTTCGGGCGAAAGAAACAGCTTTTCAAGGAACATGGTAATTACAAAATCTTCGATTACAACTCGGCGATTGATGCGGGTTACATCGATAAGGATTACAAAGTGTGGTGGGGACTCGAAGATCGAAAAATGTACGCGATGGCTAAAGACGAAATCCTAAAACTTGCCAGCGAAGACGAACCGTTCAACTGCACACTACTTACGGTAGACACTCATCATAACGGCGGATACAAGTGTCTACTTTGTCCAAGCGATAAGGGAAGCAAGACCGCAAATGTCGTATCTTGTGCTGACCAACAGGTCCAGAATTTTGTCGATTGGTGCAAACGGCAAGATTTCTATAAGAATACAACGATTGTCATTCTCGGGGACCACCCGAGAATGGATAAGAAGCTGGTATCGGATGTAGATGCGAATGACCGTGAAGCGATTGATGTCTTCATCAATTCAGCATCCCCATATAAGAAAGCCAAGCAGAACCGAACTGCAACGACGATGGATCTCTTCCCGACGATTCTATCTTCCATGGGATATTCTGTCGAAGGAGACCGATTGGGATTGGGTACGAATCTCTTCTCTTCGGAGGAAACACTCGCTGAGAAAATAGGATATGATGCACTCAATTTGGAACTCAATAAGAATTCCAAATTCTACCACAAGCATTTCGGCTAACGATTCCGTTGTGATTTCGATAATATGGGTTTACGTCACCAACAATTGCTCTCGCTGAATAGTGGAGCGAGGTGAATGATTCAAACGATTGCTTCAAGCTACTATGAAATAATCGTATGAATCGTAAGTGTCAAATCTCGGAAAGCTTGATTTATAAGGTAATCTGTGCGAAAATCTTGAAAAGCACACTCTAATAAGATATAATTACTTGGTTTATGATTATGCTATAACAAGGGCGGAACTATGAATAGATTCTTTGAAAACATCAAAAAATATCACAAATACGCAATCCGCAGCGCGAAAGCGGAACTCAAGAGTGAAGTTGCAGACTCGTATCTGAACTGGCTCTGGTGGATTATCGAACCGGTTTGCTTCATGTTGATTTATACTTTTATCTTCGGTTACGTATTCCACAACAAGACGCCGTACTTCGCTTCGTTCGTATTCATCGGACTGACCGCGTGGGACTTCTTTAACCGCATGGTGAACGGCAGCGTTAAGCTGATTACCAACAACCGCGACCTTGTGAAGAAGGTATACATTCCGAAGTACATCTTGCTGCTAGCGAAGTCGTATACATATCTTTTCAAGATGGGGATTTCGCTGGTGATTACATTCGGTTTGATGCTTGCACAAGGGGTAAAATTAAGTTTGCATGTGCTCTGGTTTATTCCGATTCTGATTATCCTGTATATTCTGTGCTTCGGTATTGGAATGATTCTGATGAACTACGGAGTTACAATCAATGACTTGGCGAACTTGGTTACAATTTTGCTTCGAATGGTGTTCTACCTGTCGGGTATTTTCTATAACATCAATGAGAAGTTGGCAGGTACGCTTTGCTTCATCTTGCTGCGCGTGAATCCAATCGCAATGCTGATGAATGAGCTGCGTAATACATTGCTTTATAACCAGAACCCAAGCTTCTTGTGGCTGGGTATTTGGTTGGTAATCGCACTTGGACTGAATGCGATTGGTATTCATTTGATTCATACGAACGAAAACAGTTATGCAAAGGTGATCTAATGAGTGATAACGAGAAGAAAATTGCACTAACGGTTCGAGATTTGCACATCTTCTACCGTGGTCTCAAGAAGACGTCCATCCGTTCTAGTTGGATGCGTCTCAAAGATAAAGTAGAAATATTTGAAGCGCTGAAGGGCGTTAGCTTCGACTTGGAAGAGGGTAAAATCCTTGGAATTATCGGTAAGAACGGAAGTGGTAAGTCAACCATGCTCCGTGCGATTGCCGGAATTTTCTCGCCAGACCAAGGATCCATTGATTTGCACGGAAGACGCGTATCCCTTCTGTCTATCGGAGTTGGTTTTAACAAGAAGCTGACTGGACGTGAGAACGTCTACCTTTCGGGAATGCTTCTGGGCTTCTCTGAAGAACAGATTGCAGAGAAGGAAAAAGAAATCATCGACTTTGCGGACATCGGCAAGTTTATCGACCGCCCGGTAAAGACGTACTCTTCTGGTATGTATTCCAAGCTAGCCTTCGCGATTACGGCGATTCTGGAAACGGATGTTATGTTGATTGACGAGGTACTGAGCGTTGGAGATCAGCGATTCAAGCAGAAGAGTTACAACAAGATGAAGGAATTGATTTCCGATGATACCAGAACGGTTGTTATCGTATCACACAGCTTGGGAACGATTGAAGAGCTGTGTGATGAAGTCCTCTGGCTCAACGATGGCGAGGTTATTGATCAGGGTGATCCGAAAGAAATCTTGCCGAGATACAAAGAATTCATGAAATCGGGAAAGAAATAACCAATACATCAAATGTTGATTAATTCTTTGTAAAAAGTTATAATAAGTTTTAATAGACTATACAATCTTTATTTGAGAGAGGGAAGATAAATGAGAAGTAAGAACAGACAGCGCAGAAGTGCATTACTGGTGTTGCTTCTGACACTGGTACTTTGCTTGGGAACGCTCTTTGAGGGTGTAAGCGTTTTCGCAGATACAGAAGGCGGAACGGATTCGAATGCTGCTACTGGCACAACCGAACAGCAGGGCAATGCGGATCAGCAAGCTTCCGGTACGACGGATGGCACTTCAGATGAAGATGCACAGCCGACAGATTCGGAAGATGAAAATCAGCCAGCAGAAGCAAATGCGGTAGTGACAGCTAAGACAACAAAAGCAATTGAAGTAACCACTGCAAATGTAAGCAACTCGCTGTACAAGAATGTATCCGGAACTAAGAAGGTGACATTTGCTGTTAAATTCGATACAACGAAGGATTCGAATTATAACGGATATACTATCAGTGCTTTTAATGTATATGATGCCAAGGATAAGAAAAATGTCGTAGAAGGAACGAAGGTAGACACGAAGGCAACGGTTGCAGTTGTTGCGGGTCATACTTATTACGTTCAGGCTACTGCAACAAAGACGGATGCTAGCGGAAAGACTGAATCAGTACTGCTTCAGTCGGAGTCGAAATATTCGGTTACATTCCCTGGTGCAGTTTCTAAAGTAACTGCAAGTTGTGCGAGCAAGGATAACCTGATCAAGGTGACTTGGGATAAGGTAGATGGTGCGGACAAGTATTACGTATATCGCAGCACATCCACAACTCGCCCTAGCACCCCGCTCAAGGCAGTGAGCACGAATTCGTACTCCGAGAGAAAGAAGGGTGGGTCTTACTATTATTGGGTTCAGCCAGTAAATTCTAAGTCTGCAACCGCATCTTCTGAATATACTGGAAGCGAAAAAGTAACTGCGGGCAATTATTTGACTTGCGGCGTACGGAACTATTGGTTCACAGTAAAGACGAAGAAGAAAGTTCCGATTTATAAGTCGGCAAGCAGCAAGAAGGTTGTTGGTTACCTCAAGAAAGGAACTGTCGTTAAGGTAAAGAAGAAGAGCCCGAAGAAAGTTGCTCAATACGGCAAGGTCAAAAGAGTTTACTTTAATGAGAATGGCAAGAAGGGTTGGCTCACTTATTCTTCTGTAAAGCTCACCACTCATGTATCTGGAAAGACGAATGACTGGAGCAAGAGCGTTAAAGAAGCATATGTGAACGGTAAGAAGTTCAAGAGCA
>CAVFWT010000034.1:0-33662 GCA_963626305.1 bacterium
TAGATAATATTATCCTCCTCATTTCCACCATTTCTTGAATTGCACGCACCACCATTCTTAGCTTTATTGTATTCAAGGGAAGTATTACCGTATAGATGCACTGTGCTCCAGGTAATATCCATTCCCCCACCCCCAGAAGTAGCGGTATTTTTTCTGATTACCGTGTCCGTCAAATTAACAATCCCAGTATTTGTTGACTTATCAACGCACCAATAGAAGAGTGCTCCTCCGCCATTTTTTGCTTTATTTTCATCGATGACACAACTTGTCATATCAACATTTGATGCCCCTTCGATGCATATACCGCCACCCCCCTCATCGCCAGCAGATTCATTCTTTTGAATAGAACATCCCGTCATTGTGATTTCACGAAAATCATCCTTATAGTCTCGATTCGCGTAAATTCCACCACCATTTCCAGTCGCGTAATTTCCAGAAATGGTGCAATTATTCAACTGAACGGTTGAGGTTGTTTCAATATACATCGCGCCACCATTACCGCCACAATAATAGGGATCTTCTATGTAGTACCACGAAGTCATATTCGTTTTATTATTCTGAATCGTAACACCATTCATTTCCAAAGATGTATTTTTTTCAACGTAGACTGCTGAGCTCTTGGACTTTAGATTAGCGCCATCAATTTTCAGATTATTTACAACGAGTTTTGGCTTTTCGCTTGAACCACTATTGCTCACCGCTAATAAAGCACCCATAAAGCCATTTGCACGGGTTAACGTATATCCATTTCCGTCTATTGTACAATCATAATTGACTGCAATGGTATCATCCAAAGTGATATCTGCCCCCAGTACGATTTTCTCCTGGTTATTAGCGATTGCCGTCTTCAATTCTTCTAACGTAGTTATTTTGCCTTCATCATCTGCACCATAGACACGTACACCGAAACATGAAATAAATAGCAGGAATAACATCATCCCAACTATGATAGAATCAGGTTTTCTGGCTAGTCTTTTTCCCATGTTTTATCTCTCCCTTTCTCAACATTAGCAACAGTTTTCCACTCACTTATAGCTAAATAGAAGATTATGTACCGGCTCAATTTTTACTCGAGTCAATATATTCTGTTTAGTATACAACATGGGTACTAACGTGCTACTAACGTTTTAGAGCAAAATGATGCCAAATCAAAAATGTTTTTCAAAAAAAACAATCCTAGAATGGGGACTACAAAAAAAACAGTTATAGCGACTACGCACTATAACTGTTTCCGTTTTGATTATTTGGTTATCCGCCCTACTTATCCAGTGAGAATTGCCTCTAGCCGAAGAACTTCTTTCCAACTTTCTGGAAGGATTCTGCCGATCTCTGAATCGTCTCATTTGCGATGCAGAAGGACAGTCTTACATATCCTGGGCAAGCGAATGCGCTTCCCGGTACCAGAAGAATTCTTTCATCTTTCGCAGCAGCAACAAGTTCGTTCTCGTCTTCTACTGGAGATTTTACCCAGAGGTAGAATGCACCCTGTGGTACGAGTGCCGTGAATCCTGCGTCGGTTACGATTTTGTAGAGATCCTTCGCATTCTTCTCATAATATGGAATGTCTACCTGTGCATCCATGCATCTCTCTACAACGAGCTGCATCAACGAAGGTGCGTTCGTGTCACCGCATACACGGTTTGCAACGACAGCAGCAGCGAAGAACTCTTCTGAGTTGTCCGACTTCTTCGGAATTGCAACATATCCGACACGATCGCCTGGCAAGGACAGGGATTTCGACCAGGAATATGCGATGATAGTGTTGTCGTAGATGTCTGGAATGTATGGAACTTCGCGGTCTACATATACGAGTTCTCTATATGGCTCATCCGAAAGGATGTAAATCGGATGTCCGTATTCCTTTTCTGCTTCCTTGAGAACTTCTGCAATCTTCTCGAGAGTATCTCTGGAGTAAATTGCACCCGTTGGGTTGTTCGGGTTGTTGATGATAACAATCTTAACTTTAGGATCAAGAGCTGCCTTCAGAGCTTCTGGATCTGGTTCAAAACCGTTTGCTTCATTTGGTGGAACCACGATGGTCTCAGCACCATAGTTGCGTGCCCAGTTCGCATACTCAACGAAATATGGAGCAAATACAATCTGCTTGTCGCCTGGATCGAATACCGTCTTCATGATAACGTTAAGGGCCGAACCTGCGCCAACGGTCATGATGATGTTGTTCATGTCGTAGTCTGCACCATAACGCTTGTTCAGATTGTCTGCAACAGCCTGTCTGGTGCTTTCGTATCCAGCGTTTGCCATGTATCCGTGTACGATGTGCGGATCCATTTCGTTATTTACATAATTGATGGCATCGTGAACTTCCTGTGGTGGGTTGAGTCCTGGGTTGCCGACGCTGAAATCATATACGTTCTCCTCGCCGTATACCTTTGCCATCTTCTTACCTTCTTCAAACATTGCTCGAATTACCGAGCTTCCAGCCAAGAATGGCTCCATGCTTTTTGCTATCATTTTTCTTCTCCTTTACCTATTATCGATATGATAACCCTTTGTTCGAATTTGTTCTCCGAACAGATTTTATTTTAACATAGTAGATAGCGCACATTCAAGAATTCTATTCCATTTTGTAAAAATAATACAATTTCGTATTATCATTGCGACTGTGAAACAAAACCCCAATTGCTATTGTCTACCGGAACATGTCCGATTAATCACAATTCTCTTTCTGTTTCTGTATTTGCAATATTTACAATGATGTTTCTTTGACCTGATTTGCATTCACGAAAAAAGCATCTACCTCAGCAATTGCCAAGGTAGATGCTTCTTTCGTTCGGAACTGATAACGTTCCGAATAGCGTTAAAATAACGCAATATATTCCAAACTCACTCCGTGCTCGCTAGTATCCTGGGGGTGGCTTTAATCATTGCACAAGCAAGTCAGAATAACAAATAATAATCCTTATTATGAACATCAATAGATGTCCGAAAACATATAGATAGATTCTACTATTTTTACCTTCAAAGTCAAGTCTAAAGCCCGAATTCCAGCGGAATTCTAGCGATTCGAAAATATCGCTCAAATCTGTTTATTGTCAGATGGGCGGCGGGGAGTACTTCTATATTTCCCGGGGTCATTAACGAAGTATTCCAGCGAATACACGTTACCGCGATACTCCAGATATTTCCCCTCGATAACCATTCGAATATCCGACGGATAAATTCCCGTCTTGGAGTAGAGCTGCAGTAGTGACACATCTTCCGGAATTGTCCGCTCTCCGCAGAAGAATTCGGCGTTGGTATGAACGAGTGCTTCTCCGATTCGGCTCAATACACGAATTCGCATCTCGAGCTGAGATACTAATTCCTTCGCTTCACGGTAATATTTCGAAAGGAGTTGCATCTTGGAAGTATCGTCCACCAGTTCCGGAATTAGCGCGCGGTAACGATTATCCACTTGCGGCATCTCGCTTCCGGTCACGTTGATGTAAGATAGAACGTGTTCATTCCAATGTCGCACGATAATGTCCGGAACGATATATGGCGTCATCTTTCGGTCGTGGTATCGAACGCCTGGTTTCGGCTCTTCCGGAACGCCTTCTTCTCGCTGAATCTGCCGGCATTCTTCCAAATTCCGGCTGCAAACACCAACCGGCTTCATAGATTTCATCATGCCTTCGGCAAGTTCCATCTCCCACGGCGTAACATGGCAAACTGCCATCACCTGTTCCGCATCATATTGGAGGTATCCGTACTCATCCACGAGTGAAATCAGATAGTCACACGCAACATAAGATCCGTGTGCCAATCCGGATTTCTGAAGCTGCATCCGAAGACCCTCGTGCAAATCTGCTTCCTTCGACGCCATCCAACGAAAAGCCTTGATTCCGCGCCCTGTTCGCTTCCAGAAACGCTCATAATTCTGGAATGCTTCGAAGCGGCTTCTGCCATATTGACACGTCATATCATACTGCGAACTCTGGTTCCACGGCACCGCACGAAGCACCGGATTCTGATTGATACACCAGCGGATGTGTTCCGCCAATTCAAGTTGATTCCACTCAATCGGATGACTCATTTTCTCTCTCCAAGCAAAATTTATCTTTATAACATTTCAATTATCCTACACCGCTCAGCGATATGCAAGCTGGATTGTGGCAACTTCTCCCGAGCTTTGCTATACTGGTAAAAGCAAATTACAGGAGGTCTATATGAACCGACATTATCCATGCATCATTATCGGCGGAGGTGCCGCTGGGCTGATTCTCGCATCACGACTCAATCTTCGTTCCGCTGGAAAAAGCGGACTCATTCTCGAGGCAACCGGTTCCTTCGGAACAAAACTTCGCATGAGTGGTGCAGGTCATTGTAATTTTACACACGTTGGTTCCATCAAAGAGATGGTTCCTTGTTACGGTGCGAACGGCAAATCCGTTCGTAAGGTTCTCTATCGCTATAATAATGAAGCCTTCCGAGATTACCTTGCTGAGAATGGGATTCCGTCTTTCGCACGCGAAGATGGGCGTGTGTTTCCCCAATCCGAACAGAGCGAGGACGTCCGCCATATGCTGATGGACAGAGCTAAAGATAACGGCTTCCGACTGGTTTCCAATTCACCCGTCACGAAAATTTTCCGGGAAGATGACGTATGGAAAATTCAATGCCGCAAAGATAATATCTCGGCAGACAATCACTCGGTTACCGCCTCATATGATTACAGCACGGATCATCTTGTCATCGCAACTGGCGGCAAATCGTATCCATCCACTGGCTCAAATGGTCGCATGTGGAAAATGCTCTCAGAAGAATTATCCATTACCATCGAATCGCCACGTCCAGCCTTAGCGCCGATTAGCGTAACGGATTACCCATTTGCAATGCTCTCCGGACTTTCCTTCTCGGATACCGAACTTTCCATCACGTCAATTGGAAGGAAGAAGGTTTCGCGCCGTGGTGCATTGCTCCTCACCCACAGAAATTTCTCAGGTCCAGCTGCACTCAATCTGTGCAGTGAAGCATATCCCGGAGATACACTTCACATTAACTACGTCCCAGATTATTCCACTGCACAAGTTCAAAAAATTCTGACCAAGGAATTCAACCGGGCAAAAGGTACGCCTGCCAAAATTATGGCGGAGTGTTTTGCCTTGCCGAAGCGATTCTGTGAAGAAATTCTCCGTCAGCGATTTGGCGTCGCTCCTTCGGGTAATCAAAAAGACAGCTTCCAAGGAATTTCCCCTAAGAAGCTGTCTATCATTCTCACGGATGACACGTATTCCGTATCCGAACTGCCGGATTGGAACATGGCGATGGCAACCCGAGGTGGCATTACATTATCTCAGATTCAACTCGCTACCATGGAGTTCAAGGAACATGCAAGGCTGTACGCCATCGGCGAAGCACTCGATGTCGATGGGCTCACCGGTGGGTATAATCTGCAATTCGCATTCTCCTCTGCATCCGTCTGCGGAGAAGAAATTCTGCGACATCTTACGCTTTCTTCTTCATGCTCAGCGAAATCTTCTCGCGCTTAACGTCCACATCGAGCACGCGTACATTCACGACATCGCCGACTTTCACAACATCGAGCGGATGTTTTACAAAGCGGTCAGATAGCTGCGAGATATGAACCAATCCATCCTGATGAACACCGATATCGACAAAGGCGCCGAAGTCAACAATGTTTCGAACGGTACCTTTGAGTTCCATTCCCGGTTTCAAATCTTTGATTTCCATTACATCTGAACAGAGAATCGGAGCAGCAGCTTCGGTTCTCGGGTCTCTACCCGGCTTCTCGAGTTCTTCGAGAATGTCCTTACAAGTATACTCGCCGATGCCGAGTTCTTGTGCCATATTACGAACCGTTGCCTCGCTGATTTTGGCTGGTGCCGGTTCTGTTTTTTTCTTCTTCGGCTTCTCGTCGTTACGTCTCCCCAGTGCTTTGAGACTGCTCAGACTATTCAGCGTATTGCCACTTGCATTGCTGTTCTTGCTTCCGTTCTTCCCGTTATTTGCTGAACCGGTTCCAGTGGATTTGCCGCTGCTGTTTTGGGCACTTCCAGCAGAACTTCTCGCCATCAATTTCGGATTCGATGCTAAGTCTTTGATTCCACCCTTAGTCAGATCTTCTTCGGTATAACCCAGATTCTTCAGGATTTTCTTTGCAGCATCGTAACTTTCCGGATGAACGCCCGTTGCATCCAGCGGTTCAGTACCGCCGACGATACGGAGGAATCCTGCACACTGCTCATACGCCTTCGGACCGAGCTTCGGCACTTTGAGGAGTTCCTTACGATTCTTGAATCGACCGTTCTCTTCGCGGTATTTTACGATGTTCGTCGCTACTGCCTTACTGATACCAGATACATACTCGAGAAGGGACGGTGATGCCGTATTCAAATCTACGCCGACGCGGTTAACGCAATCTTCGACTACTGCATTCAGGGCTTCCCCCAGTTTCTTCTGGTTCATATCATGTTGATACTGACCGACACCGATGGATTTCGGATCTATTTTTACCAGTTCCGAAAGTGGGTCCTGCAAACGGCGCGCAATGGATGCGGAACTTCGCTCACCAACATCGAGATCTGGATACTCTTCCGTCGCTAGCTTGCTAGCGGAATAGACCGAAGCTCCTGCCTCGTTGACAATGACGTATTGGAGCTGCTTGCCCTCCGTCTTGGCATATTCTTTGATGAACTCTGCGATAATCTGCTCGGATTCGCGAGAGGCGGTTCCGTTACCGACAGAGATTACGTCAATATCGTAAGTCTTCACGAGTTTCGTCAAGACCTTCTTCGCTTCATCAACCTTGTTCTGCGGTGCAGTCGGGAAAATTACAGTCGTTGCAAGGATTTTGCCGGTGGAGTCGCACACAGCGAGCTTGCATCCCGTACGGAATGCCGGGTCCCATCCGAGAACGGTCTTGCCCGCTAGTGGTGGCTGCATCAGCAACTGTTCGAGGTTACTTCCGAAAATTTTGATTGCGCCTTCCTGTGCTTGCTCCGTCAATTCATTTCGGAGTTCCGTTTCGATAGAGGGTGCAATCAGTCGCTTATAGGCGTCTTCAAGTGCTGGTGTCAAAACTTCACCACGGCCCACTTTCTCTTCCAGATACTGCACGCAAGTTTCTTCTGGTGCTTCGATATGAACAGTGAGCATTTTCTCTTTCTCGCCGCGGTTCATCGCGAGAATTCGGTGCCCCGGAATGCCCGACACATCTTCTCGGTAATCCGCATAATTTGCATAGACAGGGTTTCCATCCCCATCGTTTGTCGCAACAGAGGTGAGCACGCCTTTGCTCTTCGTGCGGTTTCGAATCTGTGTACGGAACTCTGCATCATCGGATACTTCGCCAGCGATAATATCCTGTGCGTAGTGAATCGCTTCCGCTGCATTCCCTACGCCTTTCTCTTCGCTGATATAACTCTTTGCTTCTGCCTCTACATCTGCAAGCGATGCTGAAGCGTGATTGCGGATGAATTCCGCTAAGCCGGCAACGCCTTTTTCCATCGCGATGGTCGCACGAGTGCGGCGCTTTGGTTTGTATGGGCGATAGAGGTCTTCTACCGCAACAGCGGTCTCTGCTGCTTCAATCTGGCGACGAAGTTCCGGTGTCATCTTCTCCTGTTCTTCGATGGAAGCGATGACAGTTGCTTTGCGGTCTTCCAGATTGCGAAGGTACTTGAGGCGCTCGTCGAAAGCACGAAGCACTTCATCATTCATTCCACCAGTCACATCCTTACGGTATCTCGAGATGAACGGAATGGTATTGCCTTCATCGATCAATTTAATGACCGCTTCGGTCTGCGCCGGCCTAAGATTCAACTCTTGAGTAATTTTTTTCTTAATATCCATATGTACTCCTATCATAAATATAAGCCTGATTGCCATGCGACAGTCAGGCTTTTGAATTCAATATTTCGGACACCGCAGTACATCTCGCACAGGATGTCTTATTCCCTGGATGCACTTTATTCTTCCGGCATCCAAATCAGATAGATTTTACCTTCGGCTTCAACCATCTGGAATGTGATCGGGTCGGCTTTGTGGAGTCCGTAGTCCTGCTTCGGTGGTTCCAGCAATTCGCCATGAATTTCTGTCTTGCCAAAGCCTGTGCAGCGAACCCATACGTATTCCGGATAAAGTCCCTCTTTCTGTACGATGACGCTCACATACTCGGGGCATTCCACATTACGGCTTCCGTCGATGAGTTCGAGGTCGTATATCATCTGACGGAGCTGATCATCCGTTTCAAACTGCTCTGCGGTATACTTGCGGATAGACTCATACGGACTGAAATCCACATCCAAATCATCTTGATCTAAGAATTTCTGTGCCCACACATCGCCGTAGCGAACTCTGGCTAAGTCGTTCACGAGATTCTCCCCCAGAACAATCGCACCTTCGCGGTAAGCCGCTCCACATAGGATGTAGAAACTAAGACCCAGGCCCTCTTCGATATAGCAATAGGTGAGCAGTCCCGTTGCATCCTCCGGTATGTTCAGCGACTCCTTCAGCGTCGGAATTTCATCGGGGCAGTCGATGTATTGATAACGATGATAAAGGTCTCGAAAGTTGGCTTCTTCCAGAATTCTGAGCTTCGCTTCCTTCTTTTTCGTCATTAATTATCAGTTCCTTTCTGCAGTTCTTTCTTCAAATCGTCCAGCGACATGCACTTCGCTTGGTCGGTATCGAAACGCGACCAGATGGATGTCTCATCATATCCACTATAGATGATTACATCGTCCATCTTCTTAAATGCCTTCTTGAAAGAGGATTTCCCCTTCGAGCTATCCATTTTCTTGTCGTCCTGGTAATACACATCACTGATTTCGTCCGTATCATCTTCGGATGGTCCGTATACGTTCTTCAACATTGTGGTCTGCTTGAGTGTCGTTCCATCGACGTCATATGTGTTTAGACAATAGGTGATTGATTCCGACCCTGAGGTGTGGTAGATGTATAGATTCCCATCTGTACCCGTATAGACAACATAGTTAACACCAGCACCGGCTTCTACATCCGACAATGGATCCTCGCTATCATCGACGGTGTAGCTCAATTCTTTCGCAGCACCCTCGGCATAAGTATAGATATGAAGGGTCGCTTCGTATTTGCTCTTTGCCATCATGATGAAAAGCTCTGGAATGCCATCCCCATTAATGTCACATAGAGAAACTTGGCGCTGAATATTTTTGACATCGGAAGAAACCTCGCGCTGCCAGTTGTAATTCTCGATTGCTTCGCCGTTCTCTTCAATGACACTCAGATACGCTTGATACGCATCGGTTAAATCCACATCTTTGCTGTCATTTTCTTGCGTTGATTCGCTACCGGACGATGTATTATCTTCTTTCTTTTCTTTCGCGCATCCTGCCAGGCAAAAAACCATAGCAACAATGCACAGGCAACCAATCCAATGTCTAATCTTCATGTGTACCCCTTTCAACATAAGTATTTCTCTAAATCACATTGTATCCGAGATTTCATTCGGTTGTGTGAAGTTGGCTTTCATATTTGATGAAATATTTTCGCATGATTTTGGCACGAAGCCCTACGTCCGAACATTTCCTGGTCTACCAGTTCGTCGCAATATCCACCTGGTTCGGATTGTTCTTCGCAAATCCGCCCGTATCGCAGACGATGGCGAGGCCAACACTTGTTTTTACAATGGATCCACGCGGATGTTTCGAGAGATTCGCTGCAATCATGACATAGTTACCCAGCATTTTGCAGCCATCACTCCGCACCCAGTAGGCATCTGTGAATCCCATCCGGCGCATGGTGCTCACCACGCCAGACATGTTCAAATTATAATAGGTTTCCTTGCCGTTCGGCCCCGTCGTGGTACCACGTGACTTGCTCAGTGACGTACCGCTGTAAGTGTATGCACCTTGCACGACTTTGTAGACTTTCGAAGACTCGATGCCGGTGTCGCACGACGCTTTGACATATTCGAGATTCTTCGCCTTCGATTCGATAATCTTAACGTACGCATCCTCGATTAGGCTCTTCGCACTCGAAATTCCTTTCTTCGCTGTCTTCTGCAGCTTCTTCACGACATTCGTGTTGAGAATCGTATGTGCGATATTCTCCGCATTTTGCTGAATCACCACGTTTTCCTGGTTGACTCGCACGGTGTGCACGATGTCGTAAGTCAATCCCATCGACACTGCCAGTTCCACCACGATGATGATGGCTAGCACTTTATTGCCGAGTTCTCTGATTTTCTTCATATACTCTCATTTCCCAATTCCAATAAAACATACCGCCTGTATTATATCACAGGTTTATAGTTCGTCGAGAATATTCCGAATTTCACGGTCGACTTGCTCCAGTTCATCGAGAAACTCGCGCGACGAAATTCTTGCGGCATCATGGCCAAGCGCATTCTGCTGCACAAGTGCATCCGACGATACAACGCGCACATTACGGTCACCTCGTGCTTCATCCACCATCTTACCAATCAAAATATCAGCCGGTTCCTCTTCTCTTGTAAAAACAACCTCGACTCCGTGCTGGTTCTCCCGAGAACCCTTCCCATAGGGCACGAGATAGGCATCAAACACCAGAATCAATTCGCAGTTCATGTATCCTTGGTAATTCACCAGACGATCAATCAGTTGCTGACGGGCTGCACCCAAATCGTTATTTGCTAATGCCCGTAGTTCCTCGGAGCAATTAATCAAATTGTATCCATCCACGATGAGGAGTTCTGGCAGCACTTCGCCACCATTAGATTTCTTCTTCTGATGCTTCTCGCGAATCTCCAGATTTCGCGCCTGGGATTCGGGCGAGATTTCATCCGCTTTCGTCCGCCGCTCAATCGGTCCCCGGTGCAAAACCTTCTTGCTTTTACCATAAGTTCTTTCGAAGATGGCACGGAGTTCTTCGTCCGTCGCAATCGCACGGCGCAAGTTCTCGCGGCGCGTATCAACAACGCTTTCCTCGGGGCGATTGCTTCGAATGGCACTCGGCAAGTGCATATGTTCTTCCACCTCGTTCCACGGCACAATGCTCGTGCTGCCGTGGGATACAAAGACGGAATCCGCCGGATTGTCGAGGTCTCGTTCCGGTTTATAATTACTATTCGCGAGCACTTCTTCCGTGTTGTGGCAAATGTCATAGCCTTTGAGCGTACAGTGGATTCGCCCCTGCCCACCCGTGAAAGACGTTAGTGTCAATGGATAATCGATGAGCTCGCCTGCTGGCGCTTCGCCCGGAAGTACGGAGCGATCATCATACTGCTCAAGATCACCGAGACGGCCGCCCATCTGCTGGATATCGGTCATCACACGGCCTACATAAGGCGTCGGCACCTCAATTCGGAAGGTGAACCATGGCTCAAGCAGAATCGATTCCGCTTTCATCAATCCATTTCGCACAGCGCGGTAGGAAGCCTCCCGGAAATCGCCGCCACTGGTGTGCTTCTCGTGGGCTTTACCAGCGGCTAACGTAATTTTGACGTCGGTCAATGGTGCGCCAATCAGCACGCCACGATGTTCTTTCTGTTCCAGATTTCCAAGGATGAGCCGCTGCCAGTTTCTTAGCAAGATGTCTTCCGAGAGCGTGCTGTTGTAGACCACACCACTCCCCCGTTCACCCGGTTCAAGGATCAGATGCACCTCCGCGTAGTGGCGAAGTGGTTCGAAATGGCCCACGCCCTCTACCATATTACTGATGGTCTCCTGATAAATAATCTCGCCCGTGCCGAACGTTACGCAGTAACCATATCGTTCCTCGAGCATCGCCTGAATGACTTCCAGTTGAATCTGGCCCATCAGTCGGATGCTAATCTGTTTTGTCTCATTGCTCCAGTTCACATAGAGTTTCGGATCCTCCTCTTCCAGTTCGCGAAAATGCCGAAGCACCTGATGGGAATCCATTCCTTCCGGAATCTCTACGGTATACGTCATAAACGGTTCTAATATTTCTCGGCGATCTGGATCCGCACTGCCGAGCGCATCGCCCGGAATCACTTTGGAGAGACCGGTAACCGCACATACCATTCCAGCTTCTACCTCATCTGCGGTGCGGTATTTCATTCCCGAGTAGAATCGAATCTGATTGACCTTCTCTTCCCATGCTTCCCCTTCGGAATCCGTTCCATGAAGCGTCGTACGGACAGCGAGTTTTCCTCCCGTGAGCCGGATAAAAGCAAGTCTTTCTCCGCGTTCATCCCGGCTCACCTTGAAGACCTTCGCGCCGAACACATCATCGTAGTCCGGCTCCTTCGTGTAGCGGTCCAAGCATTCTGTGAGAACATCGAGCCCTTCCATTTTGAGTGCAGAACCGAAAATACATGGATACAGTCTTCGCTGCTGTACCGCATTTGTCAGTTCAGAATCCGTGATATCTTGCCCCATCAGCACTTGATCCATGAGTTCTGGAAGTGCCAACGTTACATCATCGATAAAATCTTCGTCCTGCCTGCTGCGGCTGAAATCCACAAATCCAGATCCGAATGCATCAGTCAGTTCCTGAACAATTGTCTCCTTCTCACGCACTGCAAGGTCCATCTTGTTGACAAAGACCATCACCGGAATATTTCGCTGCTGGAGAAGTTTCCAGAGTGTCTCCGTATGGCTCTGAATTCCATCCGGTGCAGAGAGAATGAGCACGCCCATATCGATGACCGAAAGCACACGTTCCATCTCTGCCGAGAAATCCACGTGTCCCGGTGTATCGAGAAGCGTCACTTCCGTATCACCTGCTTGAAAACGTGCCTGCTTGGAGAAGACCGTAATTCCGCGATTTCGTTCCACGGTATTTCCATCCAGGTAGGAGTCCCCGTGATCAACTCGGCCCAATTTTCTTATCTCGCCAGATCGGTAGAGCAGGCCCTCTGACAACGTAGTTTTACCTGCATCTACATGGGCCAGCATTCCCATGGTTAGCTTCTTCATGAATGGAATTCCTTTCTTCGTTATGCTATTCTAATGATATCGAATTATCGATATCTAATCATAACATGAAGTGTAATTTTTTTGTGAGAGTTCCGTAAAAAAGTCGAGCTTCCCCTTGACATCTCGGCACTTTACGTGCATTTTACATTTCCTTGATATTGTATTTTACACTCCTTAGATAATATGTAGATAACAAGAAATAACGAATTAGGAGGTTTTGGTATGATATATTGCGTAGAAGACGATCAGAGCATTCGCGACCTGATGTTGTATACCCTGAATGCAGGAGGATTCGTCGCCAGCGGTTTTCCAGACAGCAAACCATTCTGGGAAGCAATGCGCCAGGAAACGCCAGAATTAATCGTGCTGGATATCATGCTGCCGGGAGAAGACGGCATCTCCATTCTCAAGGAACTCAAGGCATCGCCACTCACAGAGAACATTCCAGTCATCATGGCTACCGCCAAAGATTCTGAATATGATAAAGTCATCGGTCTCGATCTCGGCGCAGACGATTACCTGGCAAAGCCGTTCGGCATGATGGAAATGCTTTCCCGCATCAAGGCAGTGCTCCGCCGAAGCGTGCCGCGAGAGGACAACACGATTCTCATCCGTGGCGGCATTACCATGAACACCGTAAAGCATCAGGTATCCGTGGATAACCGACCAGTTGCACTGACGTTAAAAGAATATGAACTGCTTCGCACGTTCATGGAAAACGTCGGAAAGGCATTCTCGAGAGAGCAGCTGCTATCATCAATCTGGGGAATCGACTTCGTCGGCGAAACCAGAACTGTCGATGTTCACATTGGAACACTGCGAACCAAGTTAGGGAAATGTGGTTCGCTCATCACCACGGTTCGCGGTGTCGGTTACAGAATGGAGGACTTCAATGAGTAAGAAGATTTTTCGTTCCATCTGGGCCGTTTCCCTTACCGTACTAATTGCATCGTTGGTAATCATTCTGGCGGCACTGTACGATTACGTCGATACAACCCAGCAGGAACAATTGGTGGATGAAACACACCTCGCCGCTCAAGGGGTAACGCTCAGTGGCGAAAAATATCTGAACAAGCTCGATACCGACAATTACCGCGTCACCTGGATTGCCCAGGACGGAACTGTTCTCTATGACAACCGTGCGGACGCTTCGAAAATGGAAAACCACAAGAACCGCGAAGAGTTCAAAGAAGCGCTCAAGAACGGTACGGGGGAAAGTTCCCGTTACTCAAGCACGCTTTCAGTTAAGCAGCTATACGCAGCGGAACGGCTTCCGGACAAGAGCGTCATCCGCGTATCGATTGATCAGAAACCGATTTGGGTTGTCCTGCTTGGAATTTCCCCATCGATTCTGATTGTTGGTGTACTTGCTATACTGCTTTCGCTCTGGTTAGCATCACGACTGGCATGGAAAATCGTCAAGCCAATCAACAACTTGAATCTAGACGAAGCCATTAAGCACGTTGACGAAGATGATTTTAAAGAAGTTGCACCGCTGATTCGACGCATGACGCAGCAGCAGGAACAGCTCAAGAAGGACCGTGACGAAATCGCAAAGACCTCTCAGATTCGTCAGGAGTTCACTGCAAATGTTTCGCATGAATTGAAGACCCCGCTGCACGCCATCTCCGGTTATGCCGAGCTGATGGAAAACGGCATCGTTAAGCCAGAAGACATTAAACCATTCGCCGGAAAAATTCGCACCGAATCGCTCCGAATGGCGAAACTCGTTGAAGACACCATCGGGCTCAGCAAACTCGACAGCGGTTGTCCGGGCTCCAATTGGGAAGAAACAGATCTGTACACACTTGCCAATAATGCCGTATCCAGCTTGGAGATTGCCGCCGACGAAATGGGCGTATCCATTTCCTTGCAGGGTGAATCGTGCCCAATTCGTGGAATTCCGGGCACGCTCTATAGCATTATCTATAATTTATGTGAGAATGCCATCAAATACAATCGTGTCGGTGGTTACGTTCACGTTCGCTTGGAAGATGGCTTGGATAATGTCATCCTCACGGTTGAGGATTCTGGCGTCGGTATTCCAAAAGAAGATCAGGAACGCATCTTCGAACGATTCTACCGTGTCGATAAGAGCCGTTCGAAAGATGTCGGCGGAACCGGTCTCGGCCTGTCGATTGTAAAGCACGCCGTACTAGTTCACAAAGGTACAATTACTTTGGACAGCGAGCTGGGAAAAGGAAGCACGTTCACCGTTACGCTTCCGAGGGATTCGGAAGTTGAAGATAACACGAAATAATATGATGATCACGAAAAAAACGCCTTGATGAGCTCATCAGGGCGTTTTTTGATTGTAGAAATTCAACGGATATTCAATTTCATCCGTGTTTATGACGAAATATGTTTTCAGTGTATTCACGGTTCAACGAATCTATTCTGCTAAAGCATTCGCTTTCGTTTAAGGATGATAAAGAGTCCCATGCAGACACCGATGACGATAGCCGAGATGATTCCAAATCCATACGGTGTCTCCGCAAATGGCATGTACTTCGTCAGCACGTTCATTCCGTACATTCCAGAAATAACGGTTGGAATAGCCAGAATCAATGTGATGGACGTCAGTATTTTCATGACGTTGTTCAATCGATTGTCGAGCACGGTGGACATCAGTTGGCGAGTGCCGTCAATGATACTGCGATAAATATCCGTCATCTCGATGGCCTGCTGCGTCTCGACAATAGCATCATCCAAGAGTTCCTTGTCCTCCGGGAAACGTTCTAGACGCGAATAACGAGTCAATCGATCGAGCACGTTCCCGTTCTCTCGAAGGGATGTCGCGAAGTACACCAGCGTCGATTCCAATTCGTGCAAGCTGAACAGATCCTCTTCTTCGATGTCCGTGCTGACTTTCTCCTCGATTTCCTGCCTCTTACGCTCAATCGAGTACAGCGCCTTCTGATATAGGAGGGCGCACTCGAGCAAAATCTGATAGACAAACCGGAGTTTCTTACGCGTAGAGAAATCCGAAATTCGGTTCCGCTCGAAATTGCGTAAGACGAATGTCTCTTCGGAACAAATCGTCGCAATGACATCTTTCGTAATGATGATTCCCAGCGGAATGGTAGAATACGCGCGCATGCCGTTACGGAATTCCTCCGTCGGAACGTCCATGACAATCAAAGTGTAGTGCTCTGGAAGTTCAATTCTCGTCTTTTCATCCAGGTCAATTGCGGCCATAATGTCGTCCACTTCAACGCCCATTCTCTCTGCGATTGTCTCCGCTTCTTCCGGAGACGGATTGGTCAATTTAATCCAACAATCATGACATGATTCGGGGATCGCTTGCGTCTTGTTGTTTTGTGTATAGTAATATTGAATCATTAGATCCCTCCTTTTCTGTCACATCTCTTTATATTTTAACACACGGTCTCTCAATCATGTAATCAAACTTGCGTAAAATATGCACGATACGCCGTCGGAATCGAATACACCTTCTCGATTTCCTCGCGTGTCGCAAGAATCAAATCCGATTTCTCGAATGTACTTTTCTCCGTGTTCAGTTGCTCGTCCGACAATTCCCCCTGGATTTCGTATCCCTTCATGTGCCATTCCATATGGCTAAAAATATGTTTCGCCGGTTTCAGTTCCCGGCTCGCCTTCGGCTCGATCCCGAGAAACCGGCAGGCTTCCTCCGCCTCCGGCTCCGTCAGCCAGCCTTCAACACTCGGCAGTTCATACAGTCCGCCCAGCAGCCCGCCAGCGGGCCGCTTCCGAATCGCCAGCTGATTCCCGATACAGATTCGAAGCACAGTTCGTTTCTCCACGCGTCGGCTTTTCTTCTCTTCTTTAACTGGGATTACGTCTTGAAGGCCTTCTTTATAAGTCTGACAGTGATTCTGCCATGGACATTTTTCGCATAAAGGTGCTCCATTCGGTAGGCAGATGGTAGCACCCAGGTCCATCAATGCCTGATTCATGTCACCCGGTCTGCTCTGCGAGAGAATTTTCTCGTAATACGCTTTCGCCATTTTCTTGACTGCCGTTCCGCGGATGCTCTCGCGATACGCTGTCATGCGCGCATAGACGCGCAGCAAATTTCCATCAACAGATGGAACTGGCACGCCAAAAGCAATCGAACCGATCGCTGCTGCTACGTATTCTCCGATTCCACTGAGACGCTGAAGTTCTTCCGGCGTTCCCGGAATACGTCCGCCATACTCTTCCATCACTTGCTTTGCGGCTTTGTGCATGTTTCGTACACGACTGTAATATCCGAGGCCTTGCCACAGTTTGAGGAGACTTTCTTCCTCTGCATTCGCAAGAGATGCCACATCGGGAAGTGCTTCTAAGAAACGGTAGTAATAATCAATCACCGTATCTACGCGGGTCTGCTGCAGCATGATTTCCGAAAGCCACACGTGATATGGTGTTGGATCTTCACGCCACGGGAGAATTCGGCGCTGAGAATCGTACCATGCAAGCAAAGTGGCAGAGAGATTCTCTCCGCCACTTTGTTCTTCGATTAAAATTGTGTTGTTATTCTTTTCTGTCAAAATCCGATTCTCCTTTGTTCTGGAGTTTCGTGCGATTTATTTATTCGCGAATGCCCGTCTGGCGCGAGGGGAGTATTTCAGTCGTGCCAGACGGTGCAATAAATTTTATTATCATTCATTTAAATTTCAAGGCGATGATGCAATTAATCGACCCGCAGTGCTGTTACCGGATCACTATTCGCTGCCTTTCTCGACGGAATAATTCCACCGATTAACGTCAAAACAATACTCAAGAGTACCAGGATGACGGCACCGGCGATTGGAAGTGACGCGGTGATATTCGCATCTGTAACATGGCTGATAATCAAGTTGGTTGGAATGAGCAATAGCTCTGTGATTCCGATACCGAACAGGCCAGCCAGTGCACCGATAATAATCGTCTCTGCGTTGAACACCTGTGCGACATTGTGCTTCGACGCACCAATCGCACGCAAGATACCGATTTCTTTTCGGCGTTCGAGTACGCTGATGTACGTGATGACACCAATCATAATCGAGGATACCACTAGCGAGATGGAGACAAACGCAATCAATACATAACTGATGGCATCGATGATGTTCGTTACCGAACCCATCAGTGCACCGGCTAAGTCGTTGTAGCTAACCTTCTGGTCTTCCTTGCCCGCTTTCTCCAGCTTGTCGTTATAGTTATCCAGGATGTTCTTGATTTTACTCTTGCTTTCAAAGTCCTTCGCGTAAATGGAAATTTCACTCGGATTATTTTTATTCGCATAGCCGAAGCTGCTCATATTTCCGTCATACGTGTTGGACGATGTTCCCATCAGTGAAGTAATCAGCGACTGGATCTCATCCGTATCCATGTTGACACTGATGGCATTCGCAAAGGCATCGGTGTTAACGGTGAGGACTTTCGAGAAATCCAGGTTGCCCATGTTCTTCATGTAGCTCGTCATCATGCCCGAAACCAGATTCTCCGATACGGTTGCCACCGCCTGCGATGTATAGCTGCTCATGGCCTGTGCGAGGTTCTTCTCCAGCGCACTGGTATCCATGCTCTTTTCTACCGCTGAGCTAATCATCTTCTGCGCTTCATCCGTTCCAAGATATGTATTGAAGTCTTTGATCATCTGCGAATAAGTTGGTGTGTTGTTCTCTTTCGCATATTTTTCATATCCTTCAAGGAGTTCCTTGGAAATCTTCTCCGACTGCGAATCGGAAATCGTGATATCCTTGAGTGCACTTTTAATTTCGTTCTCTTTACCCGAAAGCTTATTCGTTACTTCAGAAGTCGCCAAGAAATCATCGATGGCGTCTGCAAACTTATCCGGATCGGTAATTCCCTTATTCTTGAGATACGTCGGAAATCCGCTAAGCGCATCCTTCATCGTGGATTGCAAACTCTCCTTATTCATTACACTATCGACGTGATCCGAAATGATGTCCTTGATGTTCGAAGACAGAATGGACTTCGCCGAATCCGTTTTCATGTAATCCTGGAACGCAGTATCGATTTTCGTATAATCCGTACCGTTCTTCGCTGCACTCTTCATGAAGCCTTCGACCAAATCCGAGAACAGTGTCTGCATATTATCCGAGCTAAAAGTAATCTTCGAATTCTGCATCAGCTTCTGAATATCCTGTTGACTCATGCCCGGCATATTCGCCACAGTGTCCGGATCGATGAGGCCACTCATGTCCATACTGGACGACGGACTCTTCATCGCCTTGCTAATCTGCGAGGAGTCGAACTTGATGGCATTCGCAAACGCGTTCTGATCCACCGAGAACAAGGAACTCATGTCAACACCATCGCTGTCTTCTCCGAATTTCTTACCGGTAAGAATATTGGTGCCTTTGCTCTTCTTCTGTGCTTTTACGACCTTGCTGTTCGCTGCCTTATCGATGATATTTTCCGTCAAGGAGTTTGCGTAGTAGATGTCCCCATTCAAGACCGTGTAATCAACGCCGTCTTTCGGTTTTACGACACCGACGATTTTCAGCGTTTCACCCTTGTCGATGATTTTCTCCATGTAGCTGGAATCGTCCGAACGATCCACCCATACGCCTTGCGAAGAATCGTAACTGTAATAATCCGAGCTGGTAATCATCTTGAATTTAATGCCGAGGCACTCGTCATAGTCAAAGGTCTCGACTTTATTTTTATCCACTTTGACATCCTTGCCTTGCGAGAACTTCTTAAGCATGCTGTCGAGCTCATCGACATCCTTGAGTCCCATTGCATAGAGGGCAAGGTCACTCACCTTACCGCTGCTGGACAGAACCACAACGCACTCGTTCGAATTCTTCGGCCAGTGTCCGGCTTTGACTTCATATTCATCTTCGTAGAGCTTGCTCTCTGCGGGGAGTGCGTGGAAAACATTACTGCTGGACATGCTGCTATACGCCGAAGTGGACGAAACGCTCATGCCCATTTTCTGCATGGTCTGATCTGGATTTACCTGACGATAATCCGTCTTGACCTTGCGGTAAATCTGCGGTTCCACATCGTAATCGTATTCGATTGCACGAGTGTATTTCTTCAGTTTACTCTTGCCACTCTCGATGAATTTCTTCAGCGACTTAAGGTCATTGGATTCCATCATGGTGAACATGTTGGAAACCGTCTGCATTTCTTGAATTTTATTTTTGGACTTCGAACCGCTATTATCCGAGGAAAGGCTACTGCTCGACAGAAGCGATGAAATATTGAATCCGGAACTGCTCACTGTGAGTGGATACTCACGGATGGTATCTTCTTCAATGCCCTGAATGTAATTATTGACACCGTTCGAAAGCGAGAGAATCATGGCAATTCCGATGATACCGATGGAACCGGCAAAAGCAACCAGAATGGTTCTCGCCTTCTTCGTCTTCAAGTTATTGAAACTGAGCTGCAGCGCGGTAAGGAATCCCATCGCCGCTTTACCGAGGTTGCGGTGCACTGCTTCGCCCGCTTCTTCATCGCTAATGACATACGGCATGGAGTCCGAAATGATATTTCCATCCTTGAGTTCAACGATTCGCGTTGCATATTCGTGCGCCAGTTCCGGGTTGTGTGTAACCATGACAACCAGGTGATCCTTTGCGACTTCCTGGAGAATGTCCATAATCTGCACGCTAGTGTTACTATCCAGCGCACCGGTCGGTTCGTCCGCCAGTAGGATGTCTGGCTCGTTCACAAGCGCACGCGCGATGGCGACACGTTGCATCTGTCCGCCGGAGAGCTGGTTTGGTTTCTTATGAATCTGATTTCCAAGGCCCACCTGTTCCAGTGCTTTTACCGCCTTCTCACGGCGCTCTTCCTTGGAAATACCGGAGATGGTCAGTGCCAATTCAACATTGGCGAGAATCGTCTGGTGCGGAATCAGGTTGTAACTCTGGAATACGAATCCGATGGTATGGTTGCGGTACGAATCCCAGTCACGATCCTTATATTTCTTCGTCGAAGTGCCATTGATAATCAGGTCACCACTGTCGTATTGATCCAATCCACCCAGCACGTTCAGGAGCGTCGTCTTTCCGGAACCGGATGGGCCCAGAATGGCAACAAACTCACTGTCGCGGAAGTTGAGGCTCACACCGTCCAGCGCTTTCTGGACAAGGCCTCCGGTCTTGTATTCTTTGCGAATATCTTTAATCTGAAGCATCTATTCACCCTTACATTTTCTAGTTATATTCTTCTTCAAAAAGAAAAAGCGTAGTACGCTACACTTTCTCTCTTATAATATTACTCTTTTGCAAAGTGCTTTTTGTGAAGGTATAGTAAAATCGCGAAAAATAACGTGATTGTTTCCGAAATTGGTGTCGTCCACCAGATCCCTTCTCCGCCAAAAATACGGGTCATAAGTATCAATACCCCAAGGAGCACGATGATTGCCCTCGCCATGGTAATTGACACCGCTTTCCATGCGTGCTCGATGGATGCAAAGTATCCCGAAAGTACGACGGTAAATCCTGCTGGGATAAAACAAATCGAGAAGATGCGTAACGCATGCACGGTGTATTCTTGCATGTGCTGCATGTTCGACGGAATGAAAAGACTTGCCAGCAGTCCGCCACCGAAGATTGATGTCACAACCGCAACCACAGCAAAACCACAAGCGGTCAAGAGCCCATATCGGAGGAGCTTGGTTGTTGTCTTCTGATCCATTCGACCGTGATAGAAGCTAATGAGGGGCTGGCTTCCCTGTGCGATCCCCGTCACCGAGTAGACATACAGCGCATTCACGTAATTGATAATCGTGTAGCTGACTAACGCATCATCCCCCAGATATTGCGCAATCGCATGGTTAAAGAAGTACACGGTAAGTCCTGCTGACAGCTCCGTAATGCCCGAAGAAAGACCATTTCGCATCGTGCGGAGAATCAGTTTTCCATCTAGACGGAAGCGGACGAAATGCAAAGTCGCTTTCGAAGAAAGGAAGTGGCTGAGATAGAGCACAATGACGATAATTTGCGAAAGTGCCGTTGCCAACGCCGCACCGAATACACCCAGCGGAAATACGATGACCATCAAATAATCGAGAATACAATTGCATACCACACCCATCATGACAATCACGGTCGCCTTCTTCGGATGACCATCTGCTTTTAGCAAAATCTCGAAAGAATAGGATACGATGAAGGCGATGGCAAACGGTGCCAGTGTCTGGATATATTTCATGACGTACGGCAAGGTGGCCTTCGTAGCGCCAAGGAATACGGCGACATCGTGAAGTCGCCACAGTACGAGTACGGTAATTAGAATCGACAGAATCACCAGAAACACGAAATTCTGGCTGAAGATTTCGTTGGCACGCCTACGCTTATCAGCACCTAGCGAGATGGACACGACGGTAGATGTACCCACGGCGAAGAGCAATGAAATCGCAAACAGAGCTGTCACGAACGGTGATGAAATGTTGACCGCGGTCAGGGCAGTGACGGACACGCCGCGCGCAACGAAAAGCCCGTCAATGGCGGTATACAGGGTGTACACCCACTGCGCCAGTATAGACGGGATGATATAACGTATGTAATCTGCACGGAGGGATTTTCCAGTTCCTCCCATCAGCATGATAACACCTCTCTTCTTCAGTCAATTTATGCGGGAGCATTGCGGTGCTCCCAGTAAATATAGCACGAAGATTTTACCATTTTGTGCCCTATATTTTCAAGGAAGGCAGTTGAAGGCAAATCCCCACATGTAGTATTATTAAAACAGTTAATATCAATTATGTTGACAGCATTGAGGAAAGGAACGATAGACCTATGAAGAAGAAAATCATTCTTATAGTTTCTGCACTGCTCACGCTGACACTCTGTGCGGCACTTCTGACCGGTTGTGGTAAGAAGTCGACCAAGAAAGCCGAACCGGTTCGCAACCCGCTGACGGGTTCGACGGATTTCGACAAGAGTGCGAAAGGCGTGCGCCCAGTTGCACTGGTTGTTGAGAATACGGAAGACGCACGTCCACAGTGGGGTATGACGAGCAAGAAATATTCCCCGGACATCATCCTGCAAGGCGAAGTCGAAGGCGGAATCACCAGAACGCTTTGGTTCTATGCGGATTACACCAAGCTTCCATCGAAAATTGGACCAATGAGAAGCGCACGTCCGCCTTACATCAAGTTCTCGGAACTGTTCGATGCCATCTTCATTCACTGGGGTCAGAGTTCTTCCTCGTCGGAATATAAGGGTGCGAATACCGTATTCAAAGAAGACAAAGTGGATCACATCAATCAGATGACTTATAGCGGCGACGTAGACCTCTTCAGCAGAGATGCAGAGCGTGATGTATCTTCGGAACACACCGGCATTCTGAACGGTGAGAATGTTGCCGATGCCATCGAGGAGAAAGGATTCGATACCAAGCTGAGCGAAAACGCAACCCAGCTCAAGTTCAACAAGAAAGTGAAGAAACTCAGCAAGAAGACTTGCGGCAAAGTAACCTTAACTTGGTCCAGCCACACTTACGAAGATGCGACATGGACTTATGACCAGGAATCTGGTAAGTACAAGACTTCGGATTTTGAGAACGGACTCACCCGAGAGAACCTGCTGATTCTCTTCGATAAGACCGAATACATCACGAAGTCGAACTACCACGGAACCGGCCAGGGCGTTACCTACTGCGACTACAAGTTGGCTGGCGGAAAAGCAAAACTGATCAGCAACGGTACTGTCAAAGATATCCTGTGGGATGTCAACGATGACAATCAGCTCGAGCTCTACACATTGGTAGAGAATAAGGATTCCAAGAGCGATGATGACGAAGATTCGGAACCAGAGAAGAAGATTGTCGCCCTCAATCCAGGAAAGACTTGGATTGGTTGGGCTTCTTCCAACAACGGTGGAAAAGTCTCCATCGAGGAACTCAAGGAAGAAGACACTTCCAAGAGTGACGACAGCGAGTCGAAATAACCGAGCAACGGCTAATTCGGAAATAGGAAATACGAGTAACCAAAAACCTGGGAGCTATCCGCTCTCAGGTTTTTAATTACGCTCTTGTGGATTCCGGAGTTGTCCATTGCAATTTGCACTTGTGATATTCGCATTGCTATGCCTGATATCTTCGGCAAACGCTATTCGTCCAGTAACCGATACCCCACGCCAATCTCAGTAATGATGTATTCCGGTTTTGCCGGCGTCTTCTCCACCTTGCGGCGCAGTCCTGCCATCAAAGCTCGCAATGCTTGCGTGTCGTTCCCGTATTCCACGCCATAGAGTTCATCGAGAAGCGTTCGAGTCGTCACGACTTTCCCGATATTCTGGAACAACAGGGAAATCAATTGATATTCCAGCGGTGTGATGTGAATTAACTCATCATTCAGATACAATTTCTTGAAGTCGAAGTTAATCTTGAGGTCTCGTACGGAAATCTCTGTACCCATGCGACTGCGATCCTCTCGCAGAAGACGTCTTCGAAGCACGCGAATACGCGCCATCAATTCGGCTGCTGAGAAAGGTTTCGTCAAATAGTCCTCCGCGCCTCGATCCAGAGCTTCCACTTTATCCTCATCTTTGTCGCGTGCAGAGACGACAATAATTGGGATAGAATAATTCTTTCGCACGCGGCGAATCAAATTAAGGCCGTCACCATCTGGAAGTCCCAGATCCAGCACCATGATATCCGGATTCTTCGCGCGGAGTTTTCGCATCGCATCTTCCACGCCATACGCTTGCAATACGCCATATCCTTCTTTGGTCAAAGAGAAGGCAATAAAATCCTGTATTTGACGGTCATCTTCGACCACCATTACCACTTCATTTTTATTCGGCATCTTTTACCTCCATCGGTAGTGTAAAACTAATTTCGGCTCCGTTTCGGTCTAGCCGATTCTGCGCACGCACCGTTCCATTATGGGCGTGAACGATGGATTGGCAGATAGACAGGCCGAGTCCGAAACCGCGGTATACTTCTCGGTCTCCTCGGTTTGAACGATAGAACGGTTTGAACATGTGCTCCAGGTGTTCCGAGTCAATTCCAATGCCACAGTCGCGCACGCTAAAACGCGCATACTTACCTTCCTTCGTCAACAAAATTTCGACACCATCGCACTGCGTCGTATGATGAATGGCATTCTCGAGAAGATTGGTGATTGCTTGCTGAATCAAGCTCGCATCCATCGGAATCATGAGAATCTCCTCCGGAAGTACCACTTGGATATCGTAATCGGGATGATGACGTTCCACCTGCTGAACCGATGCACCGATGACTTCTTCCGCAACCTCCATTTCCTTCTTGATTTCTACACCGCTCTCTAGCCTTGTGATTCCGAGCACATTCTCGACCATCCCGGACAAGTTCTGGGCATCGTCATATATATTTTTAGCCATTCGATATTCGTTGGAATCTTCTTCGGCAAATTGCATCAACATCTCCGCATTTCCCGAAATGCTGGTGAGTGGCGTTCGGATATCATGAGAAATCGAACGAAGTAAGGAAGAGCGAAGGCGTTCTACCGACGCTTCCTGGATGGATTGTAAGCGGAGCTTCTCGTTCCGTTCTCGATCGAGAGCCATGCTGACGATATCGACGATTGAATGGAGACGATGAATCATCGGCTGATCCAAACGGTCTTGCGTATCCACCGGAATTCGAATCACCCCGTTGAGTCCATTGCGTCCGTGCATTAGCCATTCATAGAATCCTCTTCCGTGAATAAAGGTTCGATTCTCTTCTTGCATCATGCGAAGCACGATATCGCTGTAATGAACTTCCATTGCAGTTATTTCTCCGGGTGTTTCTTTCGATTGAAACATGCAATGGGTGGACAGATTTCCGCTTCGGTCGGTGAGAATATATGCTGCATCGCACTTGAAGGCATCCTCCAGGGCGTACAGTGCGGATTTCATGATTTCCGTTTCGTCAGCAGCGTCCGCAAGATTGTTCGTCAAGCGAATCAGCTGCTCATTCATTCGCTCCTTCTCTTTCGCGATGTTCGCTTCACGCCGCATGGAGTAAATAAGCATGGTGGTGATAAGTGCCACCATAATCAGCGTCACTAATGTTGCCATGTATTCCGTGGACCCGCCGAATCCATCTCTCAGATGCTGTGAGGAAAAAGTATAGTGGTAGATTGCCGTGGATGCAATGGAACTGACTACGCCAAGACTGAACCGCCCTGTTTTCCAGACCACGAGGAATACACACAACAAATAGAGCAATATAATAATTTCAGGTGAAATGTGCCACAGAGAAAGCCCATACGCCAGCAGCGATGTCGCACCGAACAAGGCGAGCATCACTGCAATATGATAGAAATAGGAACTCTCATCACCCGGTTTTATATATCTCCAGTTATACATCATACCCTCGTTTCAACTTCTATGTTATAATGCTTCCATGATTCTAGACATACTTGTAATTGTAATTTTCGTACTGTTCGCAGTACAAGGTAAATCGCGCGGTTTTGGAGAATCCATCATCCGCCTTGTTGGCGTGTTTGCAGGCATCTTCCTCGGTGTCATGTTCACAACGCCGCTGAGCAAATTCCTCCGCACCACGAAACTCGACGCCTCGGTTCAGACCAGTCTCTGCCAAGCATTCAACGGGAAAACCGTTGATCTTCTAGACTATATTCCGAAGAACATCGGTGCAACGCTTCAGCTCATCGGGGTAAAAGCACTTTCCGTCGACGTCCGGAATTTTACCGACATGGCCATCACAGTTCTTGCATTTCTCTTAATTATCGCACTGGTCGCTTCGGTCTCCCTCTACCTTCGCCGCAGACTACAGAGCGCACGCCACAAAGGCACACTGATTGGAACCACCGATTCGACTGCCGGCTTGCTCCTTGGAATGGTCAAAGGGGCTATTTTTGTCTGCATCTTCTTAGCATTCATGTTTCCACTCGCTGGAATTTTCTTGCCGGACAAAATCCAATTAATCAACGAGCAACTCAACGCTTCGTACATTGCCGGTCCGCTCTACGATGTCAATCCACTTCTATCGCTTCTCAAAATTTTCTCGCTATAGTTTCTCGAGCTTCTCTCAAGGAATTTGTAATAGCATCGTAATGTCGTTGATACTTGCTACAGAAGTTTCTTACCGGAAACCGCCATCTTTTCATATATTTCATTATTCAAGCGTGACATTCAAGAGCACTGGATTGTGATCCGTGTTCTTGAAATTTTTATTTACGGTCTTTACGCTGGAGACTTTGACATTATCCGAAACGATAAAACCGTCGAGCATGAAATAGCTAAAGTCATTTGAATCCGACCCTTTGTATACCTTGTCAAGCGCCCGGCAGGTTGGTGTCTCATTATCCATGTAGAAATTCCATCCATCACCGAATTCTGTGGTATCGAGCTTACCCGGCGTCCAATCTTCGGATGGTTTATAGGCACTGCTATCCACATTGGAGAACGTCTGGTTGAAGTCACCACCAGCGATGACATAGTTTCCTTTCTTGCGCTCGGTTTCCATAATCTTAAGCAGCTTCTTTGTCTGTGCCGCCTTGCCTTCTCCATCGTCGTATGCTTCCAGATGGAGATTAATCAGTACCAATTCTTTGTCCGAAGCCTCAATTGGAATTCGGTTCACCAAGAGACATCGCTTGAGATTTCCGAGGCGAACAGGCCAGCTGAACGGACACGGCAAACTGATTCGCGTCGATTTCGTCTGCTGGAATCGGCTCAGTGTCAGAATTCCGCTGTCCACCTTTCCAATCGGTGGCCATGGGTACGGAATGTACGCCACTTTAAAGTTGTTTGCAAACGATGACTGATAACCGTCCATCGCTTCCGTAATATCCTGACGTTCGTTGATGTGGTGGGAACGCGTCGAATCCTGATCCACTTCCTGCAGAAATAGGATATCCGCCTTCTCTGATTTGAGCTCATCAATAATGCCTTGCATGTTCTCCTGCACACGCGCCTGTGTCGCAGTGCTCACACTCTTTCCGCCATCCATGAAGAAATCAGCATTGTCACCAAGTGCCCCATAACCTGTATTCCAAGTGAGAATTTTGAGGTTACTGCCTTTCTTCAAGGTTTCATATGTTTCCGTTTTCTGTTTGCTGATTTTCACATCTTCTTTTGCCGCTGGCTTGTATTCTGTTACCGTCAGAATTGCGAATAGAGCCAATACAAACAGCAACAAAATAATAAAGAATGTTGAAACCATGCGAATGATTTGTTTTTTCATATTCATATTTTCATACCTTTGCTTTGCCAATATCTTTCTGCGCGTACAGTCGCAAACAGGACGATATTACTATTACTTCATTATACCGCTTTTCATCCCCAAATTAAAGGAAGCCGACTTGCATGATGCACGTCTTGCACGCTCTCCACATTCATAACGAAGTACTGCACTGCCTTTCGCATTGTCGGAGGGGTAATTCGGATTGCAATCAGAAGCATAATCGAGATAATAATTGAATGCATCGTCGGAAGTCTCTGCGTGGCCAAAAATATTTTTAACAAGCAAAAGGACTGCCGACTCTGCAGCAGTCCTTTCTGTATCCATTCTGTGCCGATGGAATTTCCTATTCCAGTTCAAAAGCACCAGTATAGAGCTGATAGTAAGTTCCCTTCTGTTCAATCAATTCATCGTGACTGCCTCGTTCGATAATCTGACCGTGATCCAGAACCATGATGGCATCCGAGTTGCGAACGGTGGACAGACGGTGTGCGATAACGAATACAGTACGGCCCTTCATCAGGTTGTCCATGCCGCGCTGAACGAGTTCCTCGGTTCTGGTATCAATTGAGCTAGTCGCTTCGTCCATGATCATTACCGGTGGATCGGCAACGGCAGCTCGTGCGATAGAAATCAGCTGTCGCTGACCCTGAGACAACTGTGAACCGTTACCGGTCAGCATCGTGTCATAACCATCCGGAAGACGAGTGATGAAGTCATCGGCGTTGGCGAGTTTTGCTGCTGCGATGCACTCCTCATCCGTCGCATCCAATTTACCGTATCGGATGTTGTCCATTACAGTTCCGGTGAACAGGTTGACATCCTGCAGCACGATTCCGAGTGAACGGCGAAGATCCGGTTTGCGGATGTGATCAATATTGATTCCATCGTAGCGGATTTTGCCGTCAGTGATATCGTAGAAGCGGTTAATCAGATTGGTGATGGTGGTCTTCCCGGCACCCGTTGCGCCAACGAAAGCAATTTTCTGGCCGGGTTCGGCAAAGAGCGATACGTCATGGAGCACTTCTTTATCGGGATTGTATCCGAACTTCACGTGTTCCATGCGAACATCGCCTTTAAGTTCAACGTACTGCGGCTCGTCATATCCTGGTGTCATGCGCTTCCACGCCCACTGTTCAGTGTTGTGATTTCGCTCGATGACCTTACCGTTTTCATCGTATTCTACGTTCACCAAAGTTACATAGCCTTCATCTTCTTCGGGTTCCTGATCCATTAGTTCGAAAACACGGCTTGCGCCAGCCATTGCCAGGGAAATCATCGGAACCTGCGAAGATACCTGACTGATTGTCTGCGATAGCTGGCGAGACATTCCCAGGAAGGACACGATAATACCAATGGTAATCGGATGAATTCCGGAAAGACTGAGATCGGTGCATTCAGCACAACAAGAATTCCACCAACCAATGCCAGAACGACATACTGGATATTTCCGATGTTCGATAGAATTGGCATAAGTACGTTACCGGCAGTATTGGCTCTGGCACCATCTTCAAACAACTGTTCGTTCAAGGCATCAAAATCCTTCTTGCATTCTTCTTCGTGATTGAAGACTTTGACCACCTTCTGCCCGTTAATCATTTCTTCGATGAAGCCTTCCTCTTTCGCCAGCGACTTCTGTTGGCGAACCATGTATACAGAACTTTCTTTGCCAAACTTCTTCGATATTTTCATCATCGAGAATACTGCAAGTGCAACAACAAGCGACAATGCAAAGCTATACCGCAGCATCATAAAGACGACGACAGCAATGGTAAGCACCGACTGAATTACAGTAGGCAAAACCTGTCCGAGCATCTGACGAATGGTATCGACGTCGTTCGTGTAAGTACTCATAATATCGCCGTGAGCGTGCGTATCAAAATAACGGATCGGCAGCGTCTCCATCTTGTTGAACATATCATCACGCAATAACTTCAGTGCACCTTGAGTAACGCTTGCCATAATTTGCGTGTAGATTGTCGTTGCAGCGACGCTGACTAAATATACCGTTCCCATCATGGCGATGATTTCTAGGAATTTCGAATAGACTGAGTCCAGTCCACTGCTCATTCCCGGAACAATAACTTTATCGATGATCTGCTGAAGGAAGACATTCGAGCAAGAGCTTCCCAGTGCTGCTAGCACGATGCAGATAACCACTACGATTAATTGGACTCTATATTTGTCCATGACATATTTGACAAATCGTTTCATAGTTCCCGGTTTGATTGGACCTACCGGTTGGCCTCTTCTTGGTCTCGGCATTATTCTTCCTCCTTTCCCTTTGTCTGTGATTCAAAGATTTCTTTATAGATTCCGTTCTGAGCAATCAGTGACTCGTGATCTCCGTGTTCGACAATCTGTCCACCCTCCATAACGAGAATCTGATCCGCATCCTGTACGGAAGAAATTCGCTGAGCGATGATGATTTTGGTCGTATCTGGAATCTTATCTCGGAACGCCTGACGAATTAACGCATCGGTCTTCGTATCGACCGCGGATGTAGAATCGTCGAGAATCAATACTTTCGGATTCTTCAGGAGCGCACGAGCGATACATAGTCGCTGTTTCTGGCCCCCTGACACGTTGCTTCCGCCTCGTTCCAGGTATGTGTCATATTCCTCTGGTAGCTGGGTGATGAACTCATCCGCCTGTGCCAGTTTGCACGCCTCAATGATTTCTTCGTCGCTGGCATCTTTCTTACCCCAGCGCATATTTTCTTTGATAGTTCCGGAGAAAAGTACATTCTTCTGAAGCACCATCGACACCGCATCACGCAAAGTGTTGAGATCGTACTTGCGTACATCAACACCGCCTACTTCTAGCGAACCTTCGGTGACATCATATAATCTCGGAATCAGCTGTACTAAAGTACTCTTGGAGGATCCTGTTCCACCGATGATTCCAACCGTCTCACCTGATTGAATGTGAATATCGATGTCGCTCAGTGCATTGCGTTTACTTGTCTCGTTGTATTTAAAAGAAACATTATTGAAATCAATTTGTCCGTTTTCTACCGACATAATTGGGTTCTCCGGAGAATGAAGTGTATTCTCATACTCGAGCACCTCGGCGATTCTTCGTGCAGATTCTTCCGCCATTGTCATCATGACGAAAATCATGCACAGCATCATTACAGAAATCAGCAACTGTATTCCGTAAGAAATCAACGCTGAGAGGTCTCCGGTATTCAGCGATGTACCACCGCTGTTGACAATGGTCTTCGCTCCGATGAAGCTGATTAGAAGCATGGACAGAAACATGCAGAAGGACATTACCGGATTGTTGATTGCTAAGATTTTCTCTACGTGAGTAAATTCACTTCGAACGTCTTCCGATGCATCCATGAATTTGTTCTGCTCGAACTCCTCACGAACAAAAGATTTAACAACTCGGATTCCTGCAATATTCTCTTGAACGGAATTGTTCATTGCATCATATTTCTTGAAGATGCGCTTAAAAATCGGCATCGATGTTCGGAAGATGCATATTAATGCAATGCCGATAATCGGCAGTACAATGAAGAACAACAGCGCCATCTTTACGCTTATGGAAAAACTCATCAACAGAGAGAAAATCATCATCAGCGGTACTCGAACCGCAACTCGAATCACCATCTGATAAGAGTTCTGCACGTTCGTAACATCTGTCGTTAGACGGGTGACGAGCGAAGATGCCGAAAACTTATCGACATCCGCAAAGGAAAAATCCTGCACGGCATAGAAGATGTCGTGGCGCAAATTTTTCGCAAATCCAGTGCTGGCAACAGATGCACGTCGTGCCGCCAGAACGCCAAACGTCAATGCAAGCATTGCCATTACCAGAAGTGCACTTCCGTAAGTAATAATCGGTTTTATCGAAGTTTCTGACATATTGTTAATCAGTTTCGACATTACAAACGGCAGTAAGCACTCAAAGAGCACCTCCAGTCCGACAAATATCGGTGCTTCAATGGATACGCGTCGATATTCCCGGATAGATTTCATCAATCGTTTTACCATATATCTTGTCCCTCCCTATATTCTGTTAGGTTTGCATACACCTTTTCCAAAGAGCAAATTAAACTTTCTACTTCCTCTTCAGAAAGTCCTTTCGTCATGATTTGTTCTTTCTCTCGCATACGTTGCCACATCGATTGTCGGTGACTTGCGGCTTTTGCGGTCAGCGTAACAATCTTCTTTCGATGGTCCTCATCACAGGTACGTGTCTTCACAAAATCTTTGTTTTCCATGCGCTGAATAAGCCCCACCATCGTCGGATGAGAGATGTTCAGTTCTTTCTCCAGTTCTTTCTGGCTCATCTCTCCATGGTGGCGTGTGAGGTGATGCAGCACATGGGACTGTGACCACGTCAAATCCCACTCTTTCATGTCGGAATCCGCCAAATATCGCAATTGTAACGTTATTTTCTTCAGTAACGCACCAATTGCCAGGCGTTCTTCCAGCTCTTCTCTACAACACATATTTTCACCTTCAATTTTCTTATGCTAAAAATAGATTTTTCAAAATAAGTAGCGTGCTACATGTAGCACGCTACTTATTTTAGCTGTGTTGTTTCCGATTGTCAATGAAGGTTCCGTGAAGTTTCGACTCTCCCATTCTTCAAACTCGAATAAAATCTTCTCCGCAGTGCTTTATGCTGCTTTATTTTTCCGTCTTCCTATGCTATTCTTTTTGTTATGAATACGAAGAAGAAATACATTAAATACGTCATCGGCATTGCACTTCTGATTCTGATTACGATTGGCCTGATGATTTCTGGAATTACTGCACGCGGAAGCGCGAAAAAAATCACCGTCGATTCCGGCGACGGTTCCATCATCGTTGCAAATAAACTGTCTAATAACGGTTCTATTCACGGGAAATATTTGTTCCGCCTCGTTGCCCGAATTGAGGGGCGTTCCGGTCATTGGTATCCCGGCACATACACGATTCCGACCGGAAGCAGTTTCTTTAAGATTTGTGAGATTATGAGCCATCCGGCAAATGATATTTCCGTCACCTTCCCGGAAGGATTGCAAGTACGGGAAATGGGCACCATCTTGGAGAAGAAAGGAATCTGCAAGAAATCGGAATTCATCGATGCTTGCAAGAATCATACTTTTAACTATAAGTTCTTGAAGAATGTTCCAGCCTCCAAGCGAATCGACGGTCTCGAAGGTTATCTGTTTCCTGACACCTATTGCTTCACCAAAGGAGAAGATGTCGACCAGGTTATTACAACAATGCTAGACCGTTTTCAGGAGAAAGTCTACACGAAAGAAGTTCGTGCGCTAGTGAAGAAGAGTGATTACAGCTTGGATGAAATCATCATTCTCGCCTCCATGGTAGAGAGTGAGGCGGTAACAACGGAAGATCGCAAGACGGTCGCAGGTGTCTTCCTCAACCGACTGAGTCATCCAGACCAATTCCCGAAACTCCAGTCGTGCGTCACGGTCGAGTACGCGAAAGGCATCAAGAAAAGTATCATTTCGACGGAAGATACCGAATACGATTCGCCATACAACACGTACAAATACGCCGGCCTACCTTACGGACCAATTTGTTGTCCGAGTCTCGAATCCATTCAGGCAGTGCTTCAGCCTACGGAAAGCGAATATTATTATTTCCAGTCGGATTCTAATGGCAGGCTCCACTTCGCCAAGACTTGGCAAGAACACGCAGCCATCCAGAAGAAGGTACAGTCCAACTG
>CAVFWT010000035.1:0-26176 GCA_963626305.1 bacterium
AGAAGGTCATTCATTGGACGAGGTCACAAAGCCTTTATGAAGAGCAGCATGCTGCATAATAAAGGAGGAAATATGATTACAGCAGTTGTAGGAGCAAATTGGGGCGACGAAGGTAAGGGTAAAATTACCGATCGCTTGGCACAGGATGCCGACTATGTCGTACGCTTCCAGGGCGGAAGTAACGCGGGGCACACCATCAAGAATGAATGGGGTAAGTTCGCGCTGCATTTGCTGCCATCCGGAATTTTCAGCAAGGATGCAGTCAGCGTAATCGGTAACGGTGTTGCGGTCAACGCGAAGATTCTTGCGAACGAGCTGAAGACACTGGAAGACGCTGGCGTAGAACACAGCAAACTGATTGTATCGGATAGAGCACATGTGGTAATGTCGTATCACATGCTGCTGGATGCTTACGAAGAGGAACGTCTTGCCGGCAAGTCGTTCGGTTCCACCAAGGCAGGAATGGCTCCTTGCTATTCAGATAAATATGCAAAGATTGGCTTCCAGGTTGGTGAGCTGTACGCAGACCGCGAGGTCCTGATGCCTCGTATCGAGAACGTGTGCCAGATTAAGAACACATTGCTCGAGCACCTGTATCACAAGCCACTTCTGGATCCGGAAGAAATTTATAAAGAAATCAAAGAGAATGCGGAAATCTTGAGACCATACGTTGCGCACACTTCGGCTGTGCTGCACCAGGCACTCCAGGATGACAAGAAGATTCTCCTGGAAGGTCAGCTGGGCGCACTCAAGGATACGGACCACGGCATCTATCCGATGGTTACATCTTCATCCACTTGCGCGGGTTTCGGTGCTATTGGCGCCGGCGTACCGCCCTATGAAATCCAGAGAATCATCTGCGTAGTCAAAGCATATTCGTCTGCTGTCGGTGCCGGTGCGTTCGTATCGGAACTGTTCGGTGAAGAAGCGGAAGAGCTGAGAAGACGCGGCGGAGATGGTGGCGAATACGGTGCAACAACCGGTCGTCCAAGAAGAGTCGGCAACTTCGATGCAGTAGCAACTCGTTACGGATGCATGATGCAGGGTGCAACTGAGGTCGCACTGACTGTTATCGATGTTCTGGGATATCTTGACGAGCTGAAGATTTGTGTAGGATACGAGATTGACGGCGAAGTGACAACAGACTTCCCGAACACCATCCAGCTCGAGAAGGCGAAGCCAGTGTACGAGACGATGCCGGGTTGGAAGTGCGATATCTCCGGAATCACGAAGTATGAGGATCTTCCAGCAGAATGCCGCGCTTATGTAGAACGCATCGAAGAACTGATTGGTGTTCCGGTAAGCATGGTTTCGAACGGACCAGCTCGTGACGAACTGATTTTCCGTTAATTCGGGAGCCGGTTAAGAAGAGAATGATTCGAATAGAGTCTATACATAACAATGAATAGAGCGGAATGCCTGCGGCCTTGTCCGCAGGCATTTTTGATAGGATTACATAGAGAATACATTTGATAGAATCTGGTTAATAGATTTAGATGGAAAACATGAAAGGAGTGCATTCAGATGCTGGAAGCAATTACGAACTGGGATGGAAATTTGCTGATTGCCATTCAGCATGTGCTCGTACACGATCGCTGGACGCCAATGGTCAGAGCCATTACGAGTCTCGGAAATGCAGGCCTTTTCTGGATTGCTTTACTGGTCATCTTGCTATGTTTCAAGAAGACGCGAAAAGCAGCGATTATCGCGGCAACTGCGCTAACGATTTCTTTTATCATTAACAACTTGATACTCAAGAATGTGATTGCGCGGACGCGGCCGTACGAAGTATTTGATCAAGTGCAGCGCCTGATTGCGAAGCCGCACGACTATTCGTTCCCATCTGGACATTCGGCAGCATCTTTCGTAACCGCGGTGGCACTCTTTCGAGAACTGCCGAAGAAATATGGTGCGCCACTTCTGGTGCTGGCATTTCTGATTGCCACATCGAGACTGTATCTCGGCGTGCACTATCCACTCGATGTGTTCTTCGGCGCACTGAACGGAACGCTGATTGCATTGATTGTCTGCCACTTCTACGAAAAGAAAGGAGTTCTGGATCATGGTGAATATCGGTAACGATTGGGATCAAATCCTTGCAGAGGAATTTGAGAAAGGATACTATCTGAATCTGCGACAGTTCCTCAAGAAGGAATACGCAGCCGGACCGGTGTATCCAGACATGCACGATATTTTTAACGCGTTCAAGTACACGCCGTACGAGGACGTTAAAGTCGTAATCTTGGGGCAGGATCCGTACCACGAACCGGGACAAGCACACGGACTTTCGTTCTCTGTGCAGCCAGGCGTACCGCAGCCACCGTCACTGGTGAATATTTTCAAAGAGCTGCATGAGGATATTGGCTTCGAAATCCCGCCAAAGGACAACGGTTATCTCGTTCCTTGGGCGAAGTCGGGCGTACTCCTCTTGAATACGGTGCTCACCGTCCGCGCCCATCAGGCGAACTCCCATCACGGAAAAGGCTGGGAGCAACTGACCGACCGCGTCATTGAACTCCTGAATGAGCGAGAGAAACCAATCGTTTTCATCCTGTGGGGAAGCAATGCGAAGTCGAAAGTGCCACTCATCACAGGAAAGCAGCATTGCATCATCACATCGGTGCATCCGAGTCCACTCTCCGCATACCGCGGATTCTTCGGTGGCAAGTATTTCTCGAAGGCGAACGACTTCCTGGAAGCAAGCGGCGAAGAACCGGTGGACTGGTGCTTATAATTTAAAGAGGAACAAAATGAAATATCGATTTAACGAAACGCTGCCGGCAGACTACAGGGCTTTGGCACAGCATTGCAATATGAAGGTGTCTGCAAAATCGGCAAACCTGGTGATGCAGAATAGTCTTTTTACCGTGGGAATCTACGACGGAGATGCGCTCAAGGCATTCGGCCGAGTGTGCGGTGACGGAAGCCGGTGCTTTGTGGTGTGTGACATTATGTCCGACGAGCACTGTGCGGACGAGCAGCTGGAACTTAACATTCTCAAAGAAATCAACGACTACTTACAGGAAACCATCTCACGCGAGAGCCGTGTGCTGATACATGTTCCGCGCGAGTATGCGGAGACGTGTCGGCGCTTTGGATATAAATTCCTCGACGAGGATTACGAAGTGGTCATGAAGAAATAAGATGAGGCGATTCAGCCATGAAGCGATGGCATGCGAACCGACGCCGAGAAGAAATGCGAATAGAGAAAGAGGATCCCAAAGAGAGGAATTTAAGTGAACCTACGAGAAGAAATATATCAAGATTATTTAGCGCAGATTGAAACACACGAAGGTGAGAATCGACGTGCAGCCGAGGTGATGCGAGAGGCGTTAAACCGTTCACCGCTGATTTCGCGTGGCCGTCTGATTGACATGCCACTTGCGATTCAGAAAATCTATATGCCGGAGGACGATGCACTCTTTCGCCAAGTGGTGAAGATGACGCACCGCATTTGCTGCAAAGTGATTCAGCATTATGTCGAGGATTCGAGCTACCGCAAAGGCTTTGGCTTCTCACCGGAACTCGAAGAACTCATTCTGGCGGACCCCGGTTACGATGATCCGCTGCCGATGGCACGCTTCGACATCTTCTATCATGAAGATACCGGTGATTTTCGCTTCTGTGAGATTAACACCGATGGGACCAGTGCCATGAATGAAGATTACAACCTGGACAAAATCAACTTTCATAACCCGGCACATCAGTTCATCCGCAGGAAGTACGACATCCGAAGTTATGAATTGTTCGATTCCTGGGTAAAAACATTCTTGGAACTGTATCAGCACTTCCGAGGACGCCACCCGGAAATGCCTGAAATACCGAATGTGGCAGTGGTGGATTTCTTGGACAAAGGAAACTTGCCCGAATTCCAGGAATTTGCTCGCCGTTTTCAGGCGGCAGGCGTCTATTGCAACGTAGTGGATATTCGAGAACTCACTTACCAGGATGGCGTGCTGATGGCACCCGAAGGATATCCCATCCACGGTATCTATCGCCGTGCAGTGACGGCAGATGTGATGGACGGTTATAACGAAGTGACGGATTTGTTGGATGCATACCGCGACGGGAAGGTGTTCCTCTGCGGCTCCTTCCGGACGCAGGTGGTTCATGCGAAAACTTTTTTTACCGTACTGCACACGGATGCGACGAAGGAATTTCTGACGGAAGAAGAACAGGAATTCGTCGCGAAACACGTGCCTTATACGTGTGATTTCGGAGATGGCGGCATCTCGCTAGAGCAGGTAATCTCTGAGAAAAACCGCTACATCCTGAAACCGAATGATTCCTATGGTTCGAACAGCGTCGCGGATGGGAAAGGCCATTCGCAAGAAGAGTGGGAAGCACTTTGCTGCAAATATTATAATCAGGGGTACATTTGTCAGGAATACGCGGAGCAATATGCAACGCCGAATGTCGACTTCATGTTCGGCGATGGCAAGGTGCACGATTACATTAACATGAACGGATTGTATTCGTACAATGGGGCATTCGCCGGTGTGTTTACACGGCAGGCGTGTGGCACAATTATCGCTTCGCACCAGAGCGAACGAAATGTGGCGAGTTACCTGTGCCGCGGACTACGGTAGCGGAAACAGATAGAGGGTTCGTGTCCTCGCCGAAAGAAGATTGTGACAGAAGATGAATGATAGAATAACTAAGGAAGAAATGAGAAAATCAGCAGAGGAGGATGCAAAAATGTTTGCAAAGATTACTGCGAATCGAACAATGAGCCAGAGAAGAACGCGAAGTGCCGTTCTTTCGCTGGCACTTTCGGTGTTGATGATTGTGAGTGTGATTCCGTTTGAATTTGCTTACGCTGCGACGGAATCTGTGAGTGAAGGAACATCCACGAGTACGGTAAGTTCCGCACAGCTGAACGGAACGCCATCAAGCGACAGCAGCTCGCTGGAAAGCGTCTCCAACCAGGTCATCGTGCGTTACAAAGATGGTTCGGTAACGACGGAGAAGCCAACCGCGACGGAGAAGAGAGCGGCAAAGAATGCGAATGTCGCTTCGACTTTCGGCGAGACAATGTCCGCAAGCTCTGCTGCAGAGGGAAAGAAGGCGGAGAACACCGTTGGACAGCAGGCGGAGATTCTCGAAGAATCCCTTTCGGACAACTACGAAATTCAAGACACCGTGACTTTCGATGCAACGAGCAAGAAAGAAGACGAGACCGTTGTCAGCGTGGTCAGCTCGGACAAATACAGCACCGACAAGCTGGTAGAGAAACTCGAAGAGAACAGCGATGTTGAACTGGTAGAACCGAACTACATCGTGCAGGCACTATCGGACGATGAAACCACGGAAAGCTCAGAGAGCAGCTGGAATGACGAATACCTGAATTCCGCATGGCAGCTGAATACCATCAATGCTTCCGACGGCTGGAACGCTTACAGCAAATCCGACACGAAGTCCGAAGATGACGTGGTTGCCGTTGTGCTTGACACCGGTGTTGATTACACCCACGAAGATATCAAGGATAATATGTGGACCAAACCGGATAATTTCAGCATCCAGGAGAGTGGAGAGCATGGCATTAACTTGGTCGAAGGGGATGACACCACCACGGAAAATCTGCAGGATCCAATGGACAAGAACGGTCACGGAACACACTGTGCCGGAATCATCGCTGCTCAAGCCAACAACGGAACCGGTTCGGCAGGTGTTGTTGGCAGTACGGGTTCGGAAAGCACGCCGAAAGTCAAGGTGTTGGCGATTCGCGTCTTGAACGAGAATGGCAGCGGACTTACTTCGTGGATTCTCAAGGGATTCTATTATGTAAATCAGTATAAGAAAGCCGGCGTGAACATCAAAGTCGTCAACTGTTCCCTGGGTAGCAGTGAAGATACTAGTATCTATGATAGTGTAATTGATGACCTTGGAAAAGCGGGCGTTCTAGTAGCTGTTGCTGCTGGAAATTCACACGATGATAACGATAGCGTCAGCATGGCACCGGCGAATACTGCTTCCGATTATGCGATAACAGTCGCTTCGGCGGATGAAGACGGAAGCCTTTCTTCGTACTCTTGTTACGGAAAGAGAAATGTCGACATTCTCGCACCAGGATCAAACATCCTGTCGACGGTGTCCTCATATTCGTATCTCCCATGGCGCTACACGGCATCGAAATTGAGGAGCACCACGTCCTACTATAATGAATTCGATGAGAATACGACGATTTCTGGGAATACCATTACGGGATCATCCGGAAGTGATCCGGATGGAACATCTATTTCCGGCGTCAACCAGTTCCAGAGCGGCAAGCTTGTGACGAAGCTAACATCCGGAAGCAATGCCAAAACTACATTATCACTGAATACCAGTGATTCGGCGAAGCTAACTGCCGCACAGCAGACTTCTACGCTTCAGCTCAAAATTACCAACGCAAAGAAGGGCGACCAGTTCGTTCTGTACTTCCCGTATGATAAGAGCGACAAAGAAACGGAAGATAACACCTATGGAAGTGTTCTTCATAACATTACTTGCGAAGGCTCGATGCAGGGCAAATATGTCTACGGCGACATCGGCGTGAAGCTTGCCTCCACGGAATCTTCGGATTCGACAGAATCGTCTGAAAATGACGAATCAACCGCTTCCGATTCGGATGCTGAAGTGGATGCATCGACAACGGAAAGTTCCGAGGCAGAATCGAATCAGGCAGACTCGAAAGAGGCAGCGTCGAGTCAGACTGAATCAAATGCAACAGCATCGACTGATTCCAAATCTGTGACAACAACGAAAGAAACGGCATCGGCAGAGTCCTCGGATTCGCAGTCCACAACGTTCGAATCGATTCAGGTGTCGGACGCCTATGGAAATGATAATGATGATAACTGGCGTACTACTTCCGCACTCTACAAGAGTATTTGGAGAGGTTCCCAAATTTCCGATGGAATGATGACGAAAAGCGAAGAGAACAAGTCGGGTTATGAATACGGTCTTGGAATTGTATTTACGGCGAAGGCGTCTGGTAACGTGACGATCAACCTTGGCTCCATAGGTGTATCCAAGTCCGTAACCGGTACAGATAGCAGCGATACGCTCAAAGATACATCCTCTTTCGGAAAATATGATCTCTACTCAGGTACGTCTATGGCAACGCCGGTTGTAGCCGGATCCATCGCGCTGATTGCGGCAATGAATCCAGATGCCGACGCGAAGCAGCTGAAGGCACTTCTATACCAGGCAACAAGCGAAGACACTTCCGAAGCAGATAAAGTTTCCACAAGCGGGGAAGTGGACTTCAGCCAGTATTCGTCCAGCGAAACGACGGAAATGAGTAAACCAGCCATCGCTGAAGCGAGTGTCGATGCTTCGGCAGACACTGTCACGCTGGAAGGCACCGGCCTTCAAGGTGACTCACTTTCGCTGACGGCGATGAACCGCACGACAAAGAAAACGCAGACCATTTCGAGCGATGACATGACGACATCCTCAGATGGGTCGACATTGACGATTCAGAATGCATCCTCGTACGACTTAATCGGCCGAGATATTACTTTTACTATCAAGAATGGGGAGAAGAGCGGAACCGGTAGCTTCTACCTGGTAAAAGGAGAATCCACCTATACCCAGGAGTACCGACTCAGCTCGGATGCCGTCGATGAGGACAGTGACTCCGCCAGTGCGTCGAAGAGCGATAAGGAAAACAGTTCCAAGAGCAAGACCATGGTAATCGTGGACGGGGACGGCGATGCAGAATATAGCGTCGATACGAACGAAATTAAGTGGATTTCCAATGACCGTAAAATTCTGGGACAGGATTCCGCATCGGGAGAAATTTACTCTGTTGATAAAGACGGATTGCATCACATTGGACCCGTTTCAACTATAGAAGATATCGTTTTGCAGTACGCGGAGAAGCAAGCGGAATCGAAAGACAAATCCGTCGCTTCTAAGTGGGCACTGGGCGAGGATGAGAACTACTACGTCAGTGCGGTCTCCAATGCCACTTATTACAATGGCATGGTATACGAATTAATCGGCTGCGATGTGGGTGAAGCACGCACGGCGTATGTCCTCGTTGGAATGAGCGTAACATCTAGTTCGCCATCTTGGAAAATCTATTCGTATACGATGGGCGACTACGCGAACTTGACATATGAACAAGAGACGAAAATCGGAACAACGCTGGGAAACATCGACGGCAAGCTCTACGCGATTGGTGGCGTTGATTTCTTGAAGAGCGTTGTGAAGACCGATGAAAACGATGATGCGACGGACGGAACAATCTACGGAACGAAGACCGTCTATAGCTGCACACCATCGAGTGGTGCAACTTGGAAGCAAGAAGCTGAGCTTCCGTTTGCGGCTTACGGCGGAACCGCACTACAGTTCAAGAACAAACTGTACTACGTGCTGGGCCGTAAAGGCACGGACACAGACCGAGATATCAACTATGACATCTTGGAATTTGACGGAAGCAAATGGTCGACGGTCGGGACACTACCAAGCATCGTGAACACCAGTGCGGATACGATTGGCTGGGGTGATGAAATCATCAGTGCAGCAGTCGGAATCGATAATCAGGGTATTGTGTTCGGTGGAGCTTCTACCGATGGATATGGAGATACTTACCGATTCAACGTTCAGAATCAGAAAATAGAACCGATTTATTACACCGCGTGGGGAACAGCACAGACTCATAAAGCAACCGGCTTATCGGTTGGAAGTAAATTCTACATGCTGAAAATCGATGAATCGATAAATCCGGAGGATGAAGAAGAATACGATTACATACTCAATGTTTCGAGCATGAAGATAGATAGCCCATATGTGACCATCGGATACAAGAAGTCCGGAAAAGGCTCAGGCAACGTCTATGGCACGGGCACTTTCCTTAACGGTGGCAAGGCGACCATCACGATTACGCCGAACTCCGGATCCTATATCTATTCGTATAGCGTTAGCGGTTATGGCATTTCGAAATCGTATGCGAAGCCGACTTCCACCAGCAAATCCTCACAGAAGGTGACACTGACGCTGACGAAGGGTGCTACCGTGAACGTATCCTTTGGAAAGACTTGCACAAAGGTAACCATCAACAAGAAGTCGTTGAAACTCAAGCGCAAGAAGAAGTATAAGCTTAAGGCGACGACAAACGGAACGAACACCAAAGTAAGTTGGAAAGTTTCCAATAAGAAGTATGCATCGGTGACTTCTTCCGGAAAGGTGACCATCAAGAAGAAAGCCAAGAAAGGCAAGACGGTAACCGTCACGGCGACGTCGAAGGAGAACAGCAAACTCAAAGCGAAGTGCAAGATTAAGATTAAGTAGTGCGGCGCGATATCACAGTGCATCTGCGAGTGTCGTGAGCAGAATGAATTTATAAAAAGAAGGACCCGGGTGCACCGGCTGCCAAGTGTTAGTTTTCAACACTAACGCTTGGTGGGCCGGCATGCGCCCGGGTCCTTTCGCTTCTATGCATACTCGATACGAGGATATGGCTTTCTGCATATTTATATTTTCTATGTTCCTGCTTTATTTCTATTGCTTCGGATTGATTCCTTCAGAACGAAGTAATTCTGCACTGTATTTTTTCGCAAGATTCAATCCCTTTGTCATGTAATCCCCCTCGAAATCGGCACGCACCCGCTCTGCGGTTCGAAATCCCGGGGCGAATTTCTTCCATTGGTAATCCATCGTTTCTCGAATGTATTCGCGTTCAATGTGAGAGAAGGCACCTTTCCGGAAGAAACCCTCCATTCGGTGAAGCGCATCTTTAGCGACATCTCTTAGAGCGCGCCCGGAGGATAGTGGGAACTGATCGTCAAACCTTGCAGCCGCTTTCATGTTGCGGAGTGCTTGCACCTGCTCTTCAGGCAAAAATACTTTTACCGGCTGATGCATGAGGTAGACCATCAGTAGATGGAGGAACTGAATGTCCTCAGGGAATATTCCCACCGAAGAATATGGATTCTCGTCAATGATGCGGATCTCGATGTGGCTGATGCCATCAGATTCTAACGTTTCCATGCTGTAACGTCCGGCAGGTTTTAAGCGGACGGGATAGTAGAGCTCTGCTGGATACATTAGCGTTCCATCGTCCACGTATCGACGGATGGACTGAATGTATCGCTCGAGATTGCTGTAATCCAGAATGGGATCAAAGGTGTTCCAGTATCCAATTTCGCTGCAGCGAGGGCTGGCGTATTGTTTCATGGTGTCTGCAGAGAGATTGCGAGCCTTTGCGAAAGATGAATCCGAGACTGGGCTTGCTGCCAATAAGTAGACGATGAGCCAAGCATAGCGAGTTGTCCACGCAGCGAGGTTCAAGTATGCCGCCTCTTTCGAAATACCTTGGCGTTCCAGTTCCTCGAAGAATTCATCCTTGAATGAAAAGTTAAAATGAATGCCAGAGTAGAGCATCAGCTCCGTGCCGTACCGTTCTTGCAAATGAATGCGGTACTCCGTCTTCCAGCGGTTTTCACCGCGAAACTGCATCGGCAGGTTCTCGTCTGGACTTTCAACATGCGGTGGGTTGCTGAATGGCCAGAGGAATTCTGGACCGGATTGCCGCTCGGACAAAGTGCGAAGCACTTGATGGTGCAAGCGAACAAGCTCGTCATACACCTTATTTGGCGAGTCGTGAATGCCGGTAATCAATTCCATTTGATTTTCGCTAAAATCCACATCCAGATGGACATCATCCGGAAACGGATGTGGCGTCTGCGCCAGTCGACCATCCGAAGTGACTCGCAGACTCTCTTTTTCCAAACCGATGTTTGCCAGCAATGTATAGGGGTTGATTTTGATATATTCGTATTCCGTCATAATCGTTCTGTCGTTTCTCTGCTCTTTCGTATTATAATATCGCTTTAAAAATGCTTGTTTCTTGGATAATGGAATGATTCTAGCACGGCAGAAACCGAGACGCAATATTAAATCATATCCGATTGGTAGGAATTAAGTGAAATATTTGTGAAATGTGTTGCATTATACGCTAATCAATGGTATTTTAAATTCGATAAATAAGTAAATGTATTTCAGAAGGGAGTTACATACATGGCTATTACAAAGGACACAATCATTGGAGACGTTATCACAGAGCATCCAGAACTGATGGAGACATTCTTCGCACACGGCATGATGTGCATCGGTTGCCCAGCATCTCAGGGCGAATCCATCGGCCAGGCATCTCAGGTTCACGGCGTAGACACAGACGCACTGCTCGAAGCTCTGAACAACGCACTTCTCTAAGAAGATTATTTTATGTTTTTTAAGTTGAGTTAAGGGCGGTGAGTATAATAATAACTGTGAACAGGATAGTTCACAAATTCTATCACCACCCAATCTCAAACATAAGTTAACAGAGAAATAGGCAAGTAATCGCAAATGCGTTTGCTTGCCTGTTTCTTTTGCAGAATTTTGTTATCGGGAAGATAATAAAGAAGGCCCATGTACGATAGCGTCGTACACGGGCCAAAAGCATTTTTGCGAGTAAGTTAGACTCTTACGAGTATATTAGTTCTTTTATGAATATACTGCTGTGAGTATGCTTTACGAATAGATTTTGTTCAGGTACTTCTCTACCTTGCTCTGGCAGGTTACCATCCCGCCCGTCAGCGCGTCTGTCGCATCGTCACTCAGCTTATCAATCACCCACTTGTCATCATCAATCGACATCGTAATTTCGATGGTAGCCTTCTCCGATTTCTTCGTCGCCTTCTGGAAGTTCGCTTTGATATCTTTCGTCAGGGCTTCCTCGTCGAATACTACCTCACCATCTTCTGTTGGCGCATTCGCAAAGTAGTCCTGGTATCCCTGATACATCGCATCGCCCAGTGCGTACGTAGTGACATCCAATGTCACAGTCGCTGTATTGCCGCTGATTTTCTCATCGGTTACTTCATAATCGAAATTAATCAGCTTTGGGTAGAATTCGTCCTGCATCATTTCGACGAATGCCTCGGACGACATCTCTTCGTCATCCTCTTGGAGTGGCCAAGCTGCCGCACTCAGGTCGAACGTCCCATCCGCGTATACGCTCTCGGTTCCGCTGATATTGTCCTTCTGAATTGCTTGGAGGAACTCATCTACTGTGGCAGTCGGTGTTTTCTCTGGCGTGTTACCGCAAGCGCTGAGACAAAGCAGTGCAACGACAACACAGGAGAACACCAACCAACGATTCTTGTTGTTTCTACCACTCTTGTATTTCATTCGATTTTTCAGTTTCATAATAACCTCATTTCTTGTCTGATGAACTTAGGACATGCGGTTGTGGATTATAACTGCAGGTCCATTGGATCATCAGGGGGAATTCATTTTGATAATGTTGAATAGTCGAATTGCCAATCTCACGACATATGATTAACTTACACTATCTGAACGGAAATAACAAGTGATACACGAAGTCTTCACATAGCAGGTAACAGTGAATAGTGTAATTTCGTTTAAATGGATTAATCATCAACTCCATGCAAAAAGAAGGCACAGACGTCGTGTCTGTGCCTCCCGAAAGGAAAATATATATTATCGGAGGTTCCTATTGTAGAAATCAACCGACTTGGCAAATTAATAGCCCTGCTGCATACTGCCGCGCTGGCTTCTTCCACTGTAGCCGCCGTATCCATTGGACGAACTGCCCTGAGAACCGCTCTCGGACGAAGAATCTGAACTGCTACTCGAACTGCTCGATGACGACGAACTGGTCTTCGTACCATTCTTGATGATGTCGGTAATGATGTCGTTCACATCATCAATCGGAATGGCAAATCCGATATTATCAATCGACGCCGACGACGAAGAACTGCTCGAAGAGTACTTCGCATTCGTGATACCGATGACTTCGCCGTATAGATTGAAGAGTGCGCCACCGGAGTTTCCGGAGTTGATAGCCGCATCTGTCTGAATTAACTTCATCGTGTTTCCTTGCGAGAATGTAACCTCACGGTTCAGCGCACTGATTGCGCCGGATGTGAGCGAGAACGTCAGCTCACCCAGCGGGTTGCCGATGGTGATAACGTCATCACCGACGTTTGCATCATCCGAACTGCCGAGCGTGACTGCCTGAAGTCCCGATGCGGTAATTTTAAGAACGGCAACATCGTAATTCTCGTTGTATCCGCGAACGGTTGCGTCATAAGATTTGCCGTTGTTAAGAGAAACCGTGATGCTATCCGCCCCTTCGATAACGTGATAATTCGTCACGATATATCCCTTGGTCGATACGATAAAACCAGAACCCGATGCGGCAGACTCGGTCGAGTAACCGAACATGTTTCGCGTTGTGGTTTTGGTGGAAATACCAACCGTTGCATCGACGTTTGCTGCATACACCTGCGATGCCGTTTGCTTCTTCGAAGACTTAACCGACTTCACATCGACGGATCGATTGGCGCCGGTGCTCTCTAGAATGGTGACTGCTCCCGTGTGTTCGGCGATAATCGCACCGCCGAATCCTGAGGCACCGCCGATGAGCACACAGCACAGTACCATTGCTACCGTTTTATTCCTAAAAATATGTTTCTGCTGCTTCGGTTTCCGATTCTTCGAATGTTTCTGCTGCGTTTGCTTCTTGTATTCCTTATCATCCGGATTGATTAAGACGAAATCGACATCGTCAATCATACGCGGATCATTGGAGGAATACGGATTATTCTGATTTTCGTAATTGTCAAAATTCATATTTCTTCCTCATCCCTTATCTCTTGATACCCTAACTATACGGGGAAAAACTTAAACCGAGTTAAAAGTAAAATAAAGACTCTGCGAACTCACCGAGAATATTTATCACGTTTTCATCATAAAAGGAAAACGAAGTATGCTATAATTAGAATCTGTTAGTGGAAAACGACGGTATAACGGAAGGATATTAGATTGAAGAGAATTCTGGCTTTCAGCCGAACAGGGAGAATAATCGTTGCTATGGTCACAATGTTGATCATAGTTTTTTCGTGTTCCACCGGATATGCGGTACAGCAGCCGTCGAAGGTTTCCACGAACCATCCGTTCTACGGAATTGACGTTTCCCTCTGGCAGGGCAACATCAATTGGAAGAAGGTAAAGCGTGCCGGCGCGGATTATGCTTTTATCCGAGCAGGTGCGACGAATCAGAATTCTTTTACCTTCGTTAAGGATAGCAAGTTCGAACAGAATATGGTCGGAGCTGAGAAAGCGGGCGTTGCACGTGGTGTGTACTGGTATTCTCAGGCGACAACAACCGATGAGGCTGTTGCAGAGGCGAAGCAGCTCTGCAAGTACATCAAGGGATATAATCTGGAACTTCCGGTTGTAATGGACCTCGAGTTCTCGAACGGAAGGCTGGATTCGGCGTATTCGAGCTGGGTATCGGAAGGGGGATCTTCCAATGCCAGCGAACAGCTGACGAAAATTACAGAGGCGTTCTTGAATTACTGTGAAGAGCAGGGATATACAACATGTCTGTATGTATCGAAGAGCTTGGCACAGAAGACGTCGGGTGTTGATGTATCGAAGCTGACGAATGATGGGCATGAACTTTGGATTGCACAGTACAACGAAAGCAACACATCTTCGTCTGATTATACGTATTGGCAGTACAGCAGCAGTGATCACATTAGTGGCATTTCGGGTCGTGTGGATTCCAACTACATGTACATTCCGAAGAATAAGGATTCGGATGGCAATGTGAAGCTGGAAGCGACGATGGAATATTCCGAAGTGGCGTACACCGGAAGTGCTGTGAAGCCAGCCATTACCGTCAAAGATGGGGTCAACGAGCTGACTGAGAATAAAGATTATACAATTATATACGCAAGAAATGTAAACAAGGGTACCGCTTATGCCATCATCAAGGGTAAGGGTGATTACCTAGGATACACCGAGTGCGTTCCGTTTACCATCGGCAAAGAGAACGTCGAGAAGGCGGACGAAGCGGACAAGGTAACATCGGTTGTCACCACGGAAGTGAACGGCAACACGAAAGTGAAGTTCAACGCGGCGAAGAGCAGCGCCGGTAATTACCGTGTCTACTACCGCAACTCCGACAGCGAAGAATGGAAGTCCATCGATACGAACCAGAAGGAAGTAACGATTAAGGGCACGCCATCGCAGGTGAAGGTTTCCACGATTCAGGACAACAAGGTTGTCGCAACTACGAAGCCAACTAAGGCAAAGACAACAGACATTATCGATAAGACGGTAAAAGAAGATACGAAGGTCTCCAGCGACCAGCAGGAGAAATCTGCACTGGTACGCCTGATTGACAAGGAGGTAAGCAGCGATGTCTCAACAAGCTCCAGCAAGAACTAGTTTGCGAGCTCGTCTGTCATCGCTTTGGAAGAGTGCACCTATTCGTACTCATTGGCATCGTCTTTCCAAGAAATCACGCATTATCATTATCATGCTGATTTTCCTCGTATTCTTGCTATTCTTGCTGAATGCGACGCTGAATCGTTACAACGGATACAATATTCTGCTTTTGGATCGTTATATTTCTTACGACGTACCGGACACCAACACCGTGACCGAGAAGCAGTGGAAGAAAATTGTGAAAAATGCGAAGGTGAAAAAGTATCCGCAAGCGCAGCTCAATCGGGAGATTACGTATATCACGAACCAGTATAAGAAGCGGATTAAGGAATACGGCTTGACGTACAAAGAGTATCTCAAGGAGTCAAACTTGACGGAGGATGAATTCGAATCGCAGATTGAAGATCTTGCGAAATCAAACGTCAAAGAGAAACTGATTCTCCATTCCATCTCACGCAAGAAGAAAATCTACGTATCCGATAAGGAAATGAAGAATGCGAAGAAGCAGCTCCTCAAGGATCGCGGGGCGAATAACGAGGCGGACTACGAGAAGATGACTGGTGAGACACTCGATAAACACGCAGAGGAAATCGATCTAGAGTCGAAACTCTTGTATAAGAAAATCGTAAAGAACTAGCCGAAGCTAGCAATCATCAGAGAATCATAAGATAAAATCAAAAGCACGATGAACCGGAAAACTCCGACGCATCGTGCTTTGTTTTTATATTACATATATTAATGAATACATTGAACTTCGAATGGATACAATCATTCGAAGAATAATCTAGAATGATATATTCATTCTAGAGCGAGAACGCAGTAACTTCTAATTGCCACCATCTCCCCGCTTCTTTCCGAAGAGACCGGCGTTCAGTGCAGCTGGAAGGAAGATGCTCAGGAGAATTAGCGCGCAGCCCACGAGACCGATGGCACTGAAACTTTCGTTCAGGAAGAGCACTCCCAGAACCATTGCAGCGATTGGGTTAGTGGCTGTGTACAGCCCTGTACGTTCCGGCGTGGTATATTTCTGCCCCACTGGTTGTACGGTAAAACCGATTGCGCCGCAGACCAATGCCAGGTACAGGATTGCGCCCCATTCTGCCGGTGCGGTCGGGATGGTGAAATCCTCGAAGAGGAACGCTGCAATCAGGCTGAAGAATCCGATGAAGAAGATGTGACAAATGCCGATAATCAGCGCGTCGTCTTTTGCCGTAACGACGTCCATCGTAACGACAGTCAGTGCGTAACTGCAAGCACCGCAGAATACGAGAAGTTCGCCGGTTGTGAAGTGAAGACCGCCGTCTTTTAGCGTCAGGAATGCGATGCCGACCATGGCAATTGCTGCACAGAGGATATCCATGCCCTTTGGCAGGCGGCGGTAGACGATTGCAGCGATAATCGGAACGACAGCAACTGCTGAATTCTCGATAAACGCTGTGGTTGACGACGATGTCGTCTGAAGCCCCAGCAGCTCGAATGCCATGCAGAAGAAGTATAGCAGTCCGACAATCGCACTATGCAAAATCTCTTTGCGCGTGACTTCGCGCAGTTTCGTGTGAAAAATCACCGCGACCACCACGAACGAAATCAGGAATCGTATTCCGCATAACGTGAACGGCCCGATGGTCCGCATCGCGAGCTTGCTGAATAGCAGCGAGGTACCGCGAAGTGTTAGTCCTAGTGCAATAAGCGCTTCTGCTCTACGTTGAGTCATATTTTTATCCCCCATCATTTATAAAAACAGATTAATTAATCCCTAGACTTCCGAGAAACCGTTCACTTTTCACACGTTATTTTGGCACAAAAGTCGTACTGTGCGACGAAATTTATGGTAAGAGAAATCTTGCTCGGAAGCGTCCTGGTTAATTATAACATTTCATCTAAAAAAATACATAAAAATACTTGAAAAGCCTTAAAAATAAAGCTTTATGCAACAGTTTTCATTTGACAATACATCACTAAAACGGTAGACTATACGGGTATAAAAAATGGACTCGGTTTCAGTTTTTTTGTCAATTCTGAAATCGAAATTAATTTCATTCTAACGACAAAGCCAATTAAGACGAGCTCCCGCTTTTGGTTGAGCCCGAGGTTCTTGGCGAGATAAATACATGGAGGCGTAGATGATGAAAGGTAAAAAAGTTCTAGCGAGAATGCTGACTTTTGTCTTGGCAGTCACGATGGTGATTAACTCCGGTTCTTTCGCTTTTGCGATGGAAGCTGGCGATAACACCGCAGCAACTGCAAGCGAGACAGAAGCAAGCGCTGAGCAGTCATCGCAGAGCAAGGCGGAGAGCACTGCAGCCGAATCCGAATCTTCGGATGCAAGTGCAAGCGAAGCTGCTTCGGAAATGAAGCAAGCGGAGAGTGCTGCTACTGCAGAAGAAAGCTCGAAGCAGACAACAGAAGAAGCAACTAATGAGGCGAAACAGGACAGCACAGAGGCGGCTGCTTCCGATGAGTCGACAAAGGCTGATGAGAAGTCGACAGAATCAAAAGCACAGACACTGACTGCCCAGGCTTCCGATGGCGCAAAAATTACCGTTAAGGCACCGGCTGGGGCGTTCGATGAGAATGTAACTCTTCGCGTGAAGACTGTATCTTCCAGCAGTGTTGAATCGGCAATTACCGCACAGGACGAGAATGCGACGGATATTGCTGCCTACGATATCACAATCGTAGACAAGAACGGCAAAGAAGTTCAGCCGGCAAAGGCGGTTTCTGTTCAAATCAGCAAAGCCAATCTCGAAGACACGGCATCTGCGGTATATCACGTAAATGATGATAAAACCACCGCAGAAGCAATTAGTGCAAACACCCACGGAAAGACCGCTTCGTTCCAGGCAGAACACTTCTCGATTTATGTAGTTGTTGGCGACAAACCAGCTTTAGCTACTTATGAGTTCTACAACGGAGACGAGCAGGTGGATTCGCAGACGGTGAAGGATGGCGAGACATTGGACGAGCCGGAAGCTCCTGCGAAAGACGGATATATTTTTAGCGGATGGTACACCGCTGCAACGGGTGGCCAGAAGTTCGATTCTTTCGGAAAGCAGGCTGTAACTACGACAAGCACGGTAAAACTGTACGCTCGATATGAAGAGGCGCACTACGCATTCTTCATGGATGGAACAGACGATGATGCTAGAGTTATCAAGACGAAATCCGGTGTGAACGGCACGAAGGTTTCGACTGCAGATGTTACATTTGCGGTGGCTGGGGATGAATCCATCACAGGCTGGTACACCGACAAGGCACTGACTCAGAAAGTGGATTCCGTAACGCTGGATAGCGAAGATGTATATCTGTACCCGAAGGTTGAGAAGGGCTTCTGGGTAACTTATACTGCAAACGGTGGTTCCTACACTGCGCCGGAATTCTATTCCAGCGGATCGACAGCGAAGGAACCGACCAATCCAACGAAGGCGGGTTATACATTTGCCGGTTGGTACACCGATGAGGCATTGACTCAGAAAGCGAACTTCTCGAATATCACAGAGGATACCACACTCTACGCAAAGTGGACTGCTAAGTCCAACACGAAATATACATTGGTATACTGGATTGAGAATGCAGACGACAGTGACTATTCTTACGATAAGTCTGTAACTGCAACTGGTACTACCGGAAGTAAAATCACATTGACAGAAGCGCAGAAGAGCGCGAGCAACCTCAGTGATTCGACGCACTTTGAATATAATGGAACCAAGACCACAGAGGCACTGTCCGATGCGATAGTGGCTGGTGATGGATCCACCGTTGTAAACGTATACTTCACGAGAAAATCCTATACGCTTCACTTCAAAGTTACTAGCACATACGGAAGCTGGGGTGGTGAAGAAGTCGCAACCATCACGGCGAAGTATAACGCTAAGATTTCGGACGAATTTAATAAGGCTCCTTTTAATACGGATTATGAGGGCCGTGCATGGCAATGTACCGACACTTCGAAGTATAGTTATGCGCTTCAGACCCTGGACAGAATGCCGGGTTTTGATGCGACGTTTAAGCTGTATAGGCAGTCCAGCTATCAGCTGAAGACACTCACTTATTACATCGAGAGCGTATCTGGCGCAAATGTAAATCCGAACACGTGGCCATCTTCATCCACCGGATTTGACAAATTGAAGACGGTTCAGACGTACTTTAACTATGCGACATATGATGAGGAATATCACGAAATTCAGGGATTCACTCGTTATAGCAAGAAAGTTTCCGGATTTAGTGACAATACGAAGCAGTTCAGCAACAATGCATTGTCACTCTACTACATGCGTAATTCCTATACGCTGACTTTCCATAACGTAGATAGTGATGCGAAGACGGAGTCGGTTAAATACGAAGCGCCGCTGAAGTCTTACTATGACTACGTACCAGCCAGACCAAGCAGCCTGGATGATTCCTACGAATTCAAGGGTTGGTATACGAGCCCTGGATGCGAAGACGGTACTGAAGTAAAGACAAATGGTACGATGCCGGCTGGAAATGTAATCGTCTATGCAAAGTGGGCAGCAAAGCAGTACACGGTAACGGCACACGGAACTTCCGACAAGGCGACAACCGTAGATAAAGGTTCGACCGTTGACCCATCCGATTTTGACAGCGTAAAGCCAGAAATCGGCGAAGATGAACAGTGGGTCGGCTGGTGTCTACGCAGCGGCGAAGAAGGAGAGTACGTATATACTCCATTCAATTACGCTACAGAAATTACAAAGGATTACGATCTGTATCCATATGTAATTAGCAAAGCAAAATACACGGTAACTTACGATGCCGGCGAAGGTAGCGGAACGGTGCCAACCGACAACTCGAAGTATGCGAAGAATGCAAAGGCAAAGCTGAAAAGCAAAGGCGACTTGACTGGACCGAGCGGAAAGAATTACTTCTTGGGATGGAAGTCTTCGGAAGATGGAAAAATCTACCAACCGGGTGACAAGATTACAATCACGAAGGATGTAACCTTGACTGCACAGTGGGGCGAGAAGCCAGCGGATGCAGAACTGGTATATGATCCAGGAACTGGAACCGGTAGCACTAAGACGGTTACACTGAAGAACAACGGAAGTGAAGCGCTGAAGACAAGCAAGGCACTTGGATTCACCAAAGATGGATACACATTCATCGGATGGCAGTATGAGAACAATGAAGGAAAGACTGTAATCGCACAGGCGGGCGACACAATTCACGTGGATACTGATAGTAGCCATGCGAATAAAGTAACTGCTCTCTGGGCGAAGGTGATGACGACTGATGGCGAATGGGAATACGATGGAACAGCGCACTCCACTAGTGCTAGCGTTGAAGCAGAAGGCGGCATAAAGTACACCCTCTACTACAAAGTAGACGGCTCGGATTGGACGAATCAGGCACCAACCATTACGGATGTTGGCGAAAAGCAAGTAGCGGTAGAGGCTAGAGCAACCGGTTGTCCAACCTTGGCAGGAACTTATACGTTGAAGGTAACACCAAAGAAGGTAACCTTCACCGGCGAGACTGCAACGAAGGAATACAATGGTGAGACTCAGGAACTGACCAAAATCACAGAGCCAGAATTGGTAAGTGGCCACACATACTCCGGATTGACATACTCTGCAAAGGGTAAGGATGCTGGCGAGTATGACGGTTCGTTCAGTGGTACGCTGGTAATCAAGGATGCGCAGGGTAAGGATGTCACGAAGAACTACGAAGTGACAAAGACCCCGGGCAAGCTGACGATTACAAAGTATTCGAAGGAAGTAGTTGTAACCATCACTGGTAACAAGAAGGCACTTACTTACACAGGCGCTGAACAGCAGGTAACAGATTATACCGTAAGCATCGACAATGAGATGTACACCGAGAAGGATTTCACCTACAGTGGCGATGCAACCGCAAAGGGAACAAACGTTGGCGCCTATGCGATGAACCTGGATTCGAATGATTTCGAAAATATCAACAATAACTTCAAGAACGTAACATTCAAGGTAATCGATGGCCAGTTGAAGATTACACCAAAGGATGTAACTTTCACCGGTACTTCGGACTCGATTACGTATGATGGTGAGAGCCACGAACTTACGGATATTGCAAGTGACGGGCTGGTAAGCAACCACACATTCTCTGGTCTGACATACTCTGCAAAGGGAACGGATGTTGGAGATTACGCAGGAGTCTTCTCTGGAACGCTGGTAATCAAAGATACTCAGGGCAAGGATGTCACCAAGAATTACAATGTAACAAAGACCCCAGGCAAGCTGACAATCAATCCGATTGACGAAGTAATTGTAACCATCACTGGTAATACGAAAGAAGTTACTTACGATGGAACCGAGCAGCAGGTTAAGGGTTACACCGTAAGCATCAGCAACAAGAAGTACACTGAGAAGGACTTCACATACAGCGGAGATGCAACCGCAAAGGGAACGGATGTCAACACCTACGCGATGAACCTGAATGCGAACGATTTCAAGAACGAGAGCAAGAACTTCAAGAAGGTCACATTCAAAATTGCGAAAGACGGTCAGCTCAAAGTAAATCCGCTGAAGGTAACCTTCACGGGTGAATCTGCAACGAAAGAATATAACGGCGAGACTCAGGAACTGACGAAGATTGATAACACCAAGTTGGCAAGTGGACACACGTACTCTGGTTTGACCTACTCGGCAAAGGGTAAGGATGCCGGTGAGTATGCTGGTTCGTTCAGCGGAACGCTGGTAATCAAAGATGCACAGAATAAGGATGTCACCAAGAACTACGAAGTGACAAAGACCCCGGGCAAGCTGACGATTACGAAGTATTCGAAGGAAGTCACTGTAACCATTACTGGTAATAAGAAAGAAGTTACCTACAATGGAGCTGAGCAGTCGGTAACGGGCTATACCGTAAGCATCGATAATGATTTGTACACCGAGGAGGACTTCTCATTTAACGGTACGGCGAAGGCAGCCGGAACGGATGTTGACACTTACCAGATGAATCTGAGTGAGCAGAACTTCAAGAACGTAAGCAATAACTTCAGTAATGTAACGTTCAAGGTAACGGACGGTCAGCTCAAAGTAAATCCACTGAAGATAACCTTCACGGGCGAATCCGCATCGAAAGAATACAACGGTGAGACTCAGGAACTGACCAAAATCGATAATACCAAGCTGGCAAGCGGACATACATACGCTGGACTGACATACGCTGCAAAGGGTAAGGATGCCGGCGAGTATGGTGGTTCGTTCAGCGGAACGCTGGTAATCAAGGATGCGCAGGGCAAGGATGTCACCGAGAACTACGAAGTGACAAAGACCCCGGGCAAGCTGACGATTACAAAGTATTCGAAGAAAGTTATTGTAACAATCTCTGGTAACAAGAAAGAAGTTACATACAATGGAAGTGAGCAGAAAATAACGGGTTATACCGTAAGCATTGACAACAAAATGTACACCGAGAAGGACTTCACATATAGCGGAAATGCAACAGCGAAAGGAACCGACGTTGACACTTATGCAATGAAGCTGAATGCGGACGATTTCAAGAACTCGAGCAATAACTTCAGCAATGTTACATTCAAGATTGCTGATGATGGCCAGCTGACAATCACTCCGCTCAAGGTAACTTTCATGGGCGAATCCGCATCGAAAGAATACAACGGTGAAACGCAGGAACTGACCAAGATCACGAAGTCTGAATTGGCAAGTGGACACACATATTCTGGACTGACATACTCGGCAAAGGGTAAGGATGCCGGTGAGTATGCTGGTTCGTTCAATGGAACGCTGGTAATCAAGGACACCAAGGGCAAGGATGTCACCAAGAACTACGAAGTGACAAAGACCACGGGTAAGCTGACGATTACAAAGTATTCGAAGGAAGTTACTGTAACCATTACTGGTAATAAGAAAGAAGTTACATACAACGGAACAGAGCAGAAGGCAACGGGTTACACTGTAAGCATTGACAATAAACTGTACAGCGAGAAGAATTTCGCATACAGTGGCGATGCAACCGCAAAGGGAACGGACGTTGGCACCTATGCGATGAAACTGAATGCGAGTGACTTCAAGAACACGAGCAATAACTTCAGCAATGTTACATTCAAGATTGCTGATGATGGCCAGCTGACAATCACTCCGCTCAAGGTAACTTTCATGGGCGAATCCGCATCGAAAGAATACAACGGTGAAACGCAGGAACTGACCAAGATCACGAAGTCTGAATTGGCAAGTGGACACACATATTCTGGACTGACATACTCGGCAAAGGGTAAGGATGCCGGTGAGTATGCTGGTTCGTTCAATGGAACGCTGGTAATCAAGGACACCAAGGGCAAGGATGTCACCAAGAACTACGAAGTGACAAAGACCACGGGTAAGCTGACGATTACAAAGTATTCGAAGGAAGTTACTGTAACCATTACTGGTAATAAGAAAGAAGTTACATACAACGGAACAGAGCAGAAGGCAACGGGTTACACTGTAAGCATTGACAATAAACTGTACAGCGAGAAGAATTTCGCATACAGTGGCGATGCAACCGCAAAGGGAACGGACGTTGGCACCTATGCGATGAAACTGAATGCGAGTGACTTCAAGAACACGAGCGACAACTTCAGTAACATCAAATTCACGATTGCGAAAGATGGTCAGCTGACAATTACTCCGCTTGAAGTTACTTTCACTGGAGAATCGGGAACGAAGGAGTACACCGGCGAAACTCAGGAACTCACCAATATTACAAATACTGGACTTGCAGAGGGACACACTTACTCCAGACTGTACTACTCTGCAAAGGGTAAGGACGTTGGCACGTACACTGGTTCGTTCAGTGGTTATGCACTCATCAGAGATGCTAGCAATCAGGATGTTACCAAGAATTACGATATCAAGCTTGCTCCAGGTACATTGGAAATCACACCGTGCGAGACGCCGGTTACTGTAACCATCACAGAGAATAGTGGCGAATTCACTTATGATTCGATTGAGAAAGTTGTAAATGGTTATACGGTAAGCATCGACAACGATAACTACAAGGAAGACGATTTCTCCTTCCATGGTTTTGCAGTTGTGCAGGGAACCGACGTTGGTACCTACGACATGGAAGTTTCTTCCCGCGACTTTGAGAACAACAATCCGAACTTCAAGAACGTAATCTTCAAGATTGTTGATGGACAGCTGAAGATCACTCCGGCAACGTTGAAGGTTGTGACACCAAGCGCTCAGAAGAGTTACGATGGTACTCCTTTGACAATGGAAGGAACTGTTTCTGGCCTGATGGGCGAGGATACGGTAACGCTCAAGACTACTGGAACTCAGACCGAAGTCGGTAAGTCGGATAACACTTACGAACTGGTGTGGGATGGAACGGCGAAGGAAAGCAACTACACGGTAGAAGCAGAAGTTGGAACGCTGGAAGTTACTCAGGCAGTGACACCGGTAGAACCGAATAAGCCAAATAAGACGAAGAAAACGACGAAGAAGTCGAAGGCCGTCAATAAGGAAATCCCTCAGACGGGCGATGATAGCAATCTCTTCCTCTATGGTGGTGCAGGACTGCTTGCACTGATTGGAGAACTGTACATCGTGTTCACAAGAAGACGCAGAACAGAAAGCGAGGAATAATCCTTGCATAGGATGCAGCGATAGGTGCAGCCAAAAATCAAAGTTGTGTTGCGCCAACGGATTGTCGCGACGACTAGATTCTGATATAATTCAATTCGTTGATTGGCACCGCAGAAATCTGCTCCATCAAAATTAATTTTACAAAATGAAGCCCCCACACATAGGCGTGATTACGAGTCAACCTGTGTGTGGGGGATGTCGTGTTTAAAAGGAGAAAGGAAAATGACATCTATCAAAGAGAAAATGCCCGGCATTGTCGGCTGTTTGGTGATTGCGATTCCATCCTGGATGATTGGTCAGAGCTTCCCCGTAATCGGAAGCGCGGTCATCGCAATCCTGTTCGGTATGATTATTGCGCTCTTCCGAAAGGACTACGGCAATCTGACTACTGGTATTAAATTTACATCGAAATATATCTTGCAAGCAGCGGTTGTGCTGCTCGGATTTGGCATGGACCTCGGCGTAGTTCTGCGTACAGGTAGCCAGTCGCTGCCGATTATCATCTCGACGATTGCGACATCGCTGATTCTTGCGTGGATCATGCACAAAGCAATGCACGTTCCGAGCAACATCTCGACGCTGATTGGCGTCGGCTCATCCATCTGCGGCGGATCCGCCATCGCAGCAACCGCACCAGTTATCGATGCAGACGACAAAGAAGTCGCACAGGCGATTTCGGTTATTTTCTTCTTTAACGTTCTCGCGGCGATATTCTTCCCAATGCTCGGCGCAGCCATTGGCTTCGATACCACCAGCGGTGATTCGTTCGGTATTTTCGCTGGTACGGCGATTAATGATACATCCTCCGTAACCGCTGCTGCAGCAACCTGGGATAGCATGTGGAACCTCGGCACTTCGACTCTGGACAAAGCCGTAACCGTCAAATTAACCCGAACCCTTGCAATCATTCCAATCACATTGGTCCTCGCATTGTATCGTGCTCGCGAAGAATCCACCTCTGGTAAAAGCAGCTTTAGTTTCAAGCGAGCTTTTCCGATGTTCCTGCTGTATTTCGTGATTGCATCATTGATTACGACCGTTGCAGGAAGTCTGGGCGTATCCACTGAAATATTCGCACCGCTAAAGACACTGAGTAAATTCTTTATTACCATGGCGATGGCAGCAATCGGACTCAACAGCAATCTCATCGAACTCGTCAAATCCGGTGGTAAGCCAATTGCCCTTGGCGCAGTGTGCTGGGCAGGAATTACTTGTGTGAGCTTGATAATGCAGCATGTGATGGGCTTGTGGTAGTAATAGAGTCAGCAATAGAAATAGAGCGACAAAAAGGAATATAGAATCGAAAGTAAAAGATAGATTTGAATAAAGATTAAAAGAGCGAAGCTATTTAATAG
>CAVFWT010000036.1:0-23889 GCA_963626305.1 bacterium
GGTGCTGAGCGATATTCTCTCGGTTGAGAATGCGGGATATGAGAAAGGCTGCGAGACATTCAGCCCGAGATTGGCGGAGCGTGTAAAAATTGGCGTTCAGCTTGCGAAGGAATATGCAGATGATGAAGATGCTTTCTCCAAGAAAGTCTATGATGTCATTGGCGCAGGCGTTGGAATTATTGAGTCGGTACCAGCTGCAATCTCGATTGCATATTACGCACAGGATCCGAACAAGAGCTGTCTGATGTGTGCGAACCTCGGTGGCGACACGGACACCATCGGCGCGATGGCAACAGCAATCTGTGGTGCTTTCGTTGGTTATTCCAAGATTAATCCGGAATATACAGAACTGCTGAGAAAGCAGAATCCAGAGACGGATTTCGACAATTACATTCGAATTCTGAAGAAGGGAAGGGAGCTGCTCGCATGCGAACACTAGTTGTGGGCGCCGCAATTGTCGATCTCATGATGCAAGTGGAACGCCTTCCGCAAAGTGGAGAAGACATTCCATGTAAAGAATCGAAGACGGTTGTGGGTGGCTGCGCATATAATGTTGCGAATACGATGCGCAATCTAGGTGCGGAACATGATTTGTGCGTTCCGGTCGGAAGCGGATTCATCGCAGACATTGTGCGTAAAGAAATGAAAAACAAAGGATATGATCCTGTTATCGATGTAGCGGATGAGGATAACGGTTATTGTCTGAGCCTTGTTGAAACGGATGGCGAACGAACCTTCATCACCGTGCAGGGGGCAGAGTGCCACTTCCAGAAAGAGTGGTTTGATGCCATCGATATGGATCAATATGAGAATATCTACGTTGCCGGATATCAGGTGTGTGGCGAAAGCGGTAAAATTATTGCCGACTGGCTGCAGCACACGACGGGAATAGAGAAGAAATGTGTATTCTTAGCGCCGGGTCCGATGATTACAAGTATTGAATCCGATACGATGGCGCAGTTACTTACGCTGAAGCCAATCCTTCACATCAATGAATCTGAAGCAAAGGCATACACGAAGAAAGATGACGTAGAAGATGCGATGCGCGATATCTACGTGCAGAGCCAGAATACAGTTATTGTTACGCTTGGCGGAGAAGGGGCTGTCTACTATGATGGAATGAATTTCCATCGCGTTTCTTCTCGTAAGGCGAGCGTTGTGGACACGGTTGGAGCAGGCGACAGTCACGTAGGTGCAGTAATCGCAGGCTTGTCCAAAGGGCTTGAGCTTGAAGACGCGTTGTTGCTGGCAAATTTTGTAGCGGCAGCGGTTGTTGAGACATCTGGCCCAGTTATGGAATATGACGAATTTCAAAATAGAATCAAGGAGTGGAAAAATGAGTAAGATTAAGAACTTTTTTGCCGATTGGAGTTGGAAAGAAGAAGCGTGGCTTGCATTTGTATTGATTTTCCAGACGGCTGCTTGGGCAATTCAGAAGGAAAATCTTTTTATGCTGGTAATGACGCTGACAAGCAGTTTGAACCTGGTTCTCGGTGCGAAGGGTAAGATTGCCGGACTGTATTTCGCCATCATTAACAGCCTGCTGTATGCAATTAACTGCTTGGGAATTCCATTATATGGCGAAGTAATGTATAATTTGATTTACTCCATCCCAGTAAGTGCGATTGCAATCTTCACATGGAAGAAGCACAAAGCGGATAGCGGTGAAGTCAAGTTCCGTACTATGACGCCAAAGATTATCGCAGGTACTGCTGTAGTAACCCTTATCGGTGTGCTTGGATACATGCAGATCCTCAAATGGATGGGCGGAAACTTGCCGTTCATGGATTCCCTGACTACCGTTGTATCGGTTGTTGCTAGTTTCCTGTATCTGCTCCGTTTCTCCGAACAGTGGGCAATGTGGGCAATTGTCAATGCACTGTCCATCGTAATGTGGGTTATGGTATTGATGCAGGGAGATTCGTCGGCATTGCTCGTCATTATCATGAAGTGCGTCAACTTCCTCAATTCCACTTACGGATTCTTGAACTGGAGAAAAATTGCAAAGAAGACTAGTGATGCCAAAGTTGAGACGGAAGCGGTAGCCGAATAGGAGATTTGAAATATGCCGAAATACGAGGCGATTAAGAATGATATCAAAGACAAAATCCGTGACGGCATCTTACAGCCGAATCAAGTCATCGATTCGGAGAACAAGATGTGCCAGCGTTATGCGGTCAGCCGAGTGACGGTTCGGAAAGCGATTGACGAACTCTGTGCAGAGGGTATCCTATACCGCATCAAAGGCAAGGGGTGTTTCGTCCGCGGACTCAAGAATCAGAAGCGTTCTCGTATTTATAGTTTTACAGAGGCGGTAAGAAACGAGGGCAAAGAACCTTCAAAGAAACAACTCTCTGTGGCCAAAAGCAAAGCCGATGCCGCTCTCTGTGAACGACTTCAGCTAGACGTTGGCGACGAAGTCTACGTAATCAAGTGCCTCTATTATGCAGACGGAATTCCGTATGGCTTGAATACGGCGGTGCTTCCGGCGAAGAAATTTCCGAGACTCGATTACTTCGACTTCAACAATCGCTCGCTCTATGAAGTGCTGGAATCTTTCTTCCAGACCGAAATGTATCGTGTGTGCCAGACCTTGGAAGCGGTGGTTGCCGATGAGGAGACTGCAGCGTTCCTGGGCCGCAAAGCAGGAGAACCGATACTGAAGATTCAGGCAACTTCATACAGTATGGAGCAGCACAAAGAAGTACCGGTTGAATATTACGAATCATATATATTGACGGAAATTCAGAACTACTACGTCGAGAAGTTTAATATCTAAACTAAAAAAGCAAGAGAACGCGTTTGCACTCTCTTGCTTTTTGATTGTTCATAATGATTTGAATTTATGGATTTCTATTCATTAAGATTATTATTTACTGTGCTTGCTATTTCTCTGCGAGCTCCATGCACTTTCTTAACCACTGAATGGTGGTTTCTTCGCGCATAACGGCGCCCATGAGGACAAGATAATCACCGAACTCTGCGGAATCCTTCTTCGGGACTTTCGTGAATTTCTTCTGATTCTCATGAAGGTGCTTGAGGCGTTTTCGATGCTGGTGGAGCTGCTCCTCCAGCAGGAAACGGCGGTCATCTGGATTGAGGCAATTGCAGAAGAAAATTTTGAGGCGACCGATGTCCTTTGGCGTCGCCTGTGTCTTTGTCTCGGATGCGAGCCATTGCAAGAATTGCGCTTTGCCTTCATCGGTAATATGGTAGAGCTTCTTCTCAGCACTGTTATCAGACATCTCAATCTGGTACTCGACACAGCCTTCTTCGTGCAATTTCTTCAATTCCGGATAGATTTGGCTGTGCTTTGCTGACCAGAACTCACACAATGTCGATTCAAAGAGTTTCATCAAATCATATCCTGTCATATCTTCTTGATTCAATAACCCCAGAATTGCAAATTTTAATGTTCTCATTTCTTGTATCCCTTATATTTAATTCGTATATGTAATTGCTATTTAATCGTGATTTTCTCGATAAGATTATATCTTAAATCTGTCAACTTTGACATATTAAAAAAAGAAATAGGTAGATTTAATATGTCAATATTTACATATTTAAAATTACATGATAGAATAAATGTGCTTCAAATTGACATAAAGTTAACGAAAACAAAAAGGAGAAGAAGCAGAAATTATTTTTATCAAATCAACAGAAAGTGTTATTTATTGAAAGGAGCCACTCATGGAGAGAAAGTATCCTCATCTATGTCAGCCAATCACTCTGGGCAACGTCACATTCCGTAATCGTATGTTCGCGTCGCCAATCGGATCGACCGATATCGACAAGGACTGTGTGCCGGGCGAGAGAACTAGAGCGTTCTACGAACTGAGAGCGAAGGGCGGTGCTGCCGCTGTTACAATCAGCGAACTGGTCGTTCATCCGGAGACCGATGCATCTCACATGCTTCACTTGGACCTGTCGACAGTTGGATCGCTTGCCGCATTTACTTTTATCGCAGATTCCATCAAGAGACATGGTGCTATTCCGAGCGTAGAGTTTTCCCACTCAGGTCAGTATGCGGGAACGTATATGGCAGATAAGGAGAAGAAGGAAAGTCTGACACAGTATGGCCCATCGGATTGGGTTCGTCCAGATGGAAGAAAAGTATCTGCACTGACCAAAGAGCAGATTGATGATATTGTTGCTCGTTATGGCGAGACTGCAAAGCTGGCGAAGAGAGCAGGCTTTGAAATGATCATGATTCACGGCGGCCACACATGGCTTCTGAATCAGTTCATGTCTCCGTATTTCAATCATCGTACCGATGAGTACGGCGGAAGCTTCGAAAATCGTATGCGTCTGACCATCGAGATTCTGGAGACGGTACGTGAAGCTGTTGGTCCGATGTTCCCAATCGAATTTCGTATGAGTGGTTCCGAGTTGTTTGAAGGTGGATACGACCTCGAAGAGGGCGTTCGCATCGCACAAGCAGTAGAGAAGTATGTTGATCTGATTCACGTATCTGCTGGCTCTTATCAGTTCGGCTTCTTCAAGACACATCCGTCGATGTTCTCACCACATGGCATGAACGTATATCTCGCTGCAGAGATTAAGAAGCACGTATCGAAGCCGGTTGCAACCATCGGTGCACTGAATGATCCGGCACAGATGGAAGAAATCATCGCTTCCGGTCAGGCAGATATCGTATACATGGGACGTGCGCTTCTGGCAGATCCGTATCTCCCACAGAAGGTTGTTTCGGGTAATGACGATAAGATTGTCAAATGTCTTCGCTGCTTTGCTTGCATGGCAGAGAGACCAACGACGCAGACTAGAAGATGTACGGTAAATCCGCTGATTGGCCGCGAAATCGAAGGAACAGATATCCTTCCAGCCGCTGTTAAGAAGCAGGTTCTCGTTGTCGGCGGCGGTGTTGCTGGTCTGAAGGCAGCGGTAACGGCAGCTCTTCGTGGACACAAGGTTATCCTCTGCGAGAAGAGTGACAAAGTCGGCGGTATTCTGAAGTGCGAGCAAGCAATTGACTTCAAGCAGGAAATGTATCAGCTCGGTTTGACTCTCGAGCGTCAGGCAATTGAAGCTGGCGTTGAAATCCGCTGCAATACAACGGTAACACCGGCATATGCGGAAGAATTGAATCCAGATGTTGCAATTCTTGCGGTTGGATCGAATCCAATCGTTCCACCGATTAAGGGAATGGACAGCGATAACGTCGTTGTCGTGAACAACTATTACCTCGAGAAGGACAAGGTAGAGGACAGCGTTGTCGTACTGGGCGGCGGCCTGGCAGGATGCGAAGCATCGATTCACCTTGCACAGGAAGGCAAGACCGTTCACCTGGTTGAAATGCGCAATACATTGGCACCAGATGCTAACGTTCGTCACCGTCCAATCTTGATGAAGATGATTCTCGATAACGTAGAAGCTCATACGGAATATCAGGGTGTCGAAGTGACGAAAGATGGCGTTATTTGTAAAAACTCGGACGGTGAAGAAGTCCTTGTTCCGGGCAAAACTGTCATCTGTGCGCTTGGTCAGCGTGCGAACCGCGCTTGCGTCAATGAGCTCTTGAACTGTGCACCAATCGTTCGTGAAGTCGGCGATTGCATTCGTCCAAGCAACATTACCAACGCGATTTATCAGGGATATCACGCAGCTCTGGATATCTAATTTCATTTGCCTCAAATAGCCGGCGCCCGAATCGGATTCGGCCGCCGGAACGAAAGAGGGACCTCGCTTTACGCGAGGTCCCTCTTTTACTTTTACGATGGAGCAGAGTGCGACTTGATGCCGAGTATGGGGCGGAGTATTCTCTGCAAATGAATCGTATTATTAAAATTTATTAGGATTCCATTAGTTCTTTGGTGCTTTTGCACTGCGTTTGAACGCTTTGATAACTTCGTTCAGTATAATTACCGTGAAGGCGGTGAGCATCATCTTGAGCCACATGATTGCGGATAGCGGTGTGGTTTCGAAGATGGCACTGCCGAACTGTGTAATCGCAAATTGTAGGATTAATACCAGCAGGAAGACACCGAGCATCAGCTTGTTCTTCGTGAGGTTCTGTACCATTGGGGTGTCATCGAGCTCGCGGCAGTTGAATGCGTTAAAGAGCTGGAAAAGTACGAACAACGTGAACAGGACGGTCGCTTCTTCCTCTGAAGTGGCACCGAGGAAGTTCTTGAAGTGCTGGAGCATGAACACGATAGATATGAAGATTCCGTTCGTGAAGATTCGAATCAGCATTTCTTTGGAGATGATGCTCTCATTTCGCTTGGTCGGTTTGCGCTTCAGCAAATCCGGACGGAGTGGTTCAAGTCCGAGCGTGAGTGCTGGCGGTCCATCCATGATGATGTTAATCCACAGGAGTTCCAGTGCGGTGAACGGTGCAGTAAAACCAGCCAGAATCGATGCAATTACAACGACTACGGAGGAAACGTTCACGGTCAGCTGGAACTGGATGAATCGCTTGAAGTTCTCGTAGATTCCGCGGCCCCATTGAACGGCCTTAATGATAGTCGAGAAAGAGTCATCCAGCAGAACCATATCGCTGGCTTCTTTGGTAACATCTGTTCCGGCAATGCCCATTGCGATACCGACATCGGCATGTTTGATAGCAGGGGCGTCATTGATACCGTCACCGGTAACGGCAACGACATTCTTCTCTTCTTTGAGAAGCTTAACGACGCGCATCTTAATCATCGGCGTGCTTCGTGCGATTACCTGAATCTTCTTGAGTGCTTCTTTCAATTCGTCATCCGACATATCTTCAATTTCGGACGCTTCGACTGCAATGTGATCGGTATCGAGCATGTGAAGTTCATTCGCAATCGCTCTAGCGGTGCGGATGTTGTCACCGGTGAGCATCTTTACTTCGATTCCAGCCGCACGGCAATTCTTAATGGCTTCATAGACATCTGGATTGAGTGGGTCAGAGATAACGACAAATCCGTCGTATAAGAGATTCTGTTCAACAACCGCTTGATCTTCACCGTTATAGCTGTCAATCTCTTTATGTGCAAAGGCAAGCAGACGACCTGCCTGACTCTGGAATTTTGCCATCATATCCAGATTCTTCTGACGTTCTTCCTCCGAAATATTGGAGCAGAGCGAGAGAATTTTCTCTGGATTTCCCTTGGTATATACGACAATCTTATCACCTTCCTGGATGAGTGTTGTCATATCCTTATTCTGCGAAGAGAACGGGAAGACGCGAACGATGTCCGCATCGTGACGAAGCTGCTGATAATCGACACCGGCTTTGTGTGCCGCAACGAGCAGGGAACATTCGGTCGGATTTCCAATGAAGGACCACGTGCCATCTTCATTCGAAACATTCGCATTGCTGTTTACGCAATAATTTGTCAGGAGAATTTTGTCGTGAATTTGATCGGGTTCAATCAGCTCACCGTTTGTGTATACTTTCTGGACGGTCATTTTATTTTCCGTCAGCGTTCCGGTCTTATCCGAGCAAATGATATTTACGCAACCGATGGTCTCGCAGGCAATCATTTTCTTGACCAGTGCGTTCTCGCGAGACATCTTGATGATGTTCAGCGCCAGAGAGACGGCAACGATGGTTGGAAGACCTTCCGGAACGGCGGCAACAATCAGGACGATACTCGTGATAAAAGCATCGGAAACGGTATCCAGCGATAGTTGACCGCGCATAATAAATTGTACGACTTCAATTGTAAATACAATCGCCGCTGCGGATGCACCGAGAACGGTAATCTGTTTGCCGAGCCGATCCAGTTTTTCCTGAAGCGGAGTGGTGGTCTTCTCAATAGAAGAGAGCTCCTGTGCAATTTGGCCGAATTCGGTATCGTTTCCGACACCAGTGACCAGAATTTGACCATTACCAGCGGATACGAAACATCCAGAATAGAGCATGTTGCTTCGCTCTGCAACCGGTGTTTCCTTTGGACAGACCCATTTTGCATCTTTTTTGACCGGGAGACTCTCTCCGGTCAGGGCAGATTCGTCGACTGCTAAGTCATTGCTCGAGAGCAGGCGACCATCCGCAACGATTTTGTCACCGGTTTCTACCATGATGATATCGCCGACAACAATTTCTTTCTGGGTGACGAGCTGTGGCTCTCCGTTACGGATTACCTTGATTAATGTATCTTCGTTAATCTTGTTGAGTGCTTCAAATGCCTTGGCGCTCTTGCCTTCGGTGATAATCGTAATAACAACCGACAGCGCAATCGCCGCAAAGATTCCGAGACACTCTAGGAAGTTGTACTCTCCTCCTGTGAAATAGCGGGTGATGTTGACTGCTAGCGTGATGATGGCGGCGAAAATCAGCATCAAGAGCATCGGTTCTGTCGATGCATCCCAGATTCTCTTCAGCAGCGATTCTTGGCTCTGACAGACGAATGAGTTCGAACCGTAGATGCTGCGAGACTTCTCCACCTGTTCGGGCATGAGACCTTTCTCCGGGTGTGTGCCCGTCATGGAAAGCAGTTCTTCTTGAGTTCGGCAATATGCCTCTTTCATTCCTTTCCCTCCTTGTGATATGTTTATTTTGAGATTTTTTGAAGTGGCGCAGATATGCTTTCAACAAATGAAAATGCGCTGACAAAAGAAAAAACGAGGCGCATGCATAGCTCATAAATAGCTATACATGAGTCTCGTTTTTTAAGACAAGCCAGACCGTTTGGTCAGAATGTTGACTTGCCACGCTACGCGCCACTACTCCCTCAAGTACTATAATATTTTACCCTACCAACCGTCAATCCGTCAAGGAACTTTTCGAAACGGATTGAACGGTGCTGTCTTATAATTTGCTAGATTCTATAACTTGCTGGCGAGGAATGTCTGAAGTCGTTCACTCTTCGGGTGGTTAAAAATATCTTCGGGCGTGCCTTCTTCGGCGATGAGGCCGCCGTCTAAGAAAATCACACGGTCAGCGACTTCGCGTGCAAAACCCATCTCGTGGGTGACGCAAATCATCGTAATATCTTCGTCGGCAAGTTCTTTCATTAGTTCTAGGACTTCACCAATCATTTCCGGATCCAGTGCGGAGGTCGGTTCATCGAATAAGATAACTTTCGGATTCATTGCCATTGCACGGCAGATTGCGACGCGTTGCTGCTGTCCGCCGGAAAGTTGATTTGGGTATGAATCGGCTTTTTCCAGAAGTCCAACGCGGTCCAACAATTTCCGCGCTTTTTCCTCGGCAGCGTCCTTCGATACACCTTTGAGGCGAATCGGTGCAACGGTCAGATTCTCTAAGACCGTTAAATTCGGGAAGAGATTGAAGTGCTGGAACACCATTACCATCTCGCGGCGGACGGCATTGATATCAGCACGCGGAGCTGTGATTTCCGTATCTTCAAAGAATATTTTTCCTTCGGTGGGTGTTTCGAGCAAGTTGAAGCAGCGAAGAAACGTGGATTTTCCGCAACCGGAAGGTCCGAGAATGACCGTCACTTCGCCACGGCGAAATTCGGTATTGATGCCTTTGATGACGTGAACTTCACCGAATGATTTATGTAAGTTTTCTGCTCGCAAAATAATATCAGAATTTGTCATTCTTCAGGAGTCTCCTTTCAATGTGCGATATCAGCAGTGACATCAGCACAACGACAACAAAGTAGATGAACGCAACGGTCAGCAGTGGCAGGAGTGCTTCGTACGTTCTCGAACGAATGAAATCGCCCGCTCTTGTCAAATCCAGAATGCCGATGTATCCAGCAATTGCGGTCTCTTTGAGCAATACAATTAGTTCGTTTCCGAGCGTTGGAACTACGTTCTTGAACGCTTGTGGGAGAATGAATAGACGCATCGTGTCGAAATAGCTGAAGCCAAGGCTGCGTCCAGCTTCGTATTGTCCATTGTCAATCGAGTTCCAACCCGAACGGATAATCTCCGCCGTGTATGCGGATGAGTTGAGTCCAAATGCGATAATCGCTACGAGAATCTTGTTCACGTTCACGCTGGCAAAGATGACGTAGTAGATAATCAGCAGCTGAATCACGGACGGAGTCCCGCGGATAATCGCCATAAATACTTTTACTAAGAAATTAGAAATCCGGAGCGTGTGAAGGCGGTCCGCCGTATATCGGATAAAAGCAATTGCCAATCCCAGCACGAGTCCGAGTATCGCAGAGAAGAACGTGATGAACAAGGTGTTACCGAAACCTTTGAGCAGCGTCATGTATCGATTATCCTTAATGAAGTTCTGGTAAAGACTTTGCTTGATGGTCGAAGCGGCGGTGGTGCTGCCGTTTCGAACGATAATCATCTGGCGTGCCGTGTTGTAAGTGTCGGTGAAATTTACGTTTTTCTTTCGTTCCTCTGTGACTGCCATGGCAGCAACCCCGATGTCTGCTTTGCCACTCTGCACAGCGGTGATAATGGAGGCGAATTGCATGTCGTTAATCTCGAGTTTCATACCGAGTTTGTCGGCAATCGCTTGGCAGAGATCGATGTCGATACCAATAATCTTGCCGTTTTCGACGTATTCAAATGGTTCAAATTCTGCGTTGGTTGCGACGACGAGCGTGCCGTTGGAACGGTCAACATTTGCTGGCGATTTGTAAGGCTGCTTGCCTTTCGTGGAATCGCCGATGTAATTCCCGAAAATCTGATCCAGTGTGCCATCCGCTTTGAAGGTTGCGAGAATTTCATTAATCTTCTCAGTGAGTTCGTCGTTGCCTTTGGCAACGCAAATGGCGGAACTTTCCTCGGCATAAGGTTCGTCGACGAAGGAAAGACTTGGAGTTTTGGCAAGATATGCTTTGGCAGATTGTTCCGCCATGATGACGCAGTCCAGTTTTCCTTGGAGAAGCGCCTGGATGGCATCTGCACCGGAATTGTATTCTTCAACAGTTGCATCCTTAATTTCGGAGGCGGTAAGATCTTCGGCGGTGCCGAGTTGTACGCCAATTTTCTTTCCCTCCAGATCCGATACATGCTGAACGGAGGAAGCTGAACTCGAAGACGCCGTGTTATTCGTTGATTGGCATCCAGTCATGAAGAGCATGGATAGCAAGATTGTGGATAGAATGATGAATGCCAATATTCTATTTCCTAAAGTGTGTTTCTTCCAATTCATGGTTCTTTCCTTCCCATTCAAATCCTAATGGAATAATTATATTGCGTTGTTTGGCTGAAGTAAATAAATTCAAGTAATCAAAAAGCGAGGTGACTTCGCGATATTCCTCCGAGCAGGGGATTGCAATCGCGATTACCTCGCTTTGAACTTTTAATATTTTACACCACATTCGCAGGAATGTTATTTCGGAATAATGTTGCATTCAGAATCATATTGCACTTACAGAAGTGTTACTCACGATGATGCGGAAGCACCATTATTGTTTCTAGCGTTCTATCCGACTAATTGTCTTTAATCTGGCCATCCAGTGTGAATGTTATCACCTGCCATGAAATGAATTTTCCGCTTGCCTGCAGTGCACGGATTGCTGCCTGTTCGAGCCCACCGCAGCATGGCACTTCCATGCGGAGAACCGTTACGCTCTTGATGTCGTTGTTTGCGATAATCTCGGTAAGCTTCTCGCTGTAATCAATCGCATCCAACTTCGGACAACCGATGATTGTAATTTTACCCTTCATGAAGTCTTCGTGAATGCGTGCATATGCGTAAGCAGTGCAATCGGCAGCGATGAGCAGCTTTGCACCATCGAAATACGGTGCATTCGTTGGAACGAGCTTAATCTGGCAAGGCCATTGTCCGAGCTGTGACTGAGCCGGCATCTGCACTGGAGCAGGAGCCAGTGTCTCAGTAACCGATTCGCTATTTGCATTTCGGTTAAAAGTATGAAGCGCATGACCTGGACATCCGTGGAATGCTGGAGCAGGAGACTCCGCAGCTGCTTTCTTTGCGGCTCTCTCTGCCATATGTTTCTGCACGGCTGCTTCATCGTAAGCAGCCGCTTCACGTTCAGTGAAGCTAATTGCACCCGTTGGACATTCTGGCAGGCAATCGCCCATGCCATCACAATAGTCATCTCTCATCAGCGTCGCTTTGCCGTTCACCATTTCGATGGCACCTTCGTGACATGCATTGGCACAAGCACCACAACCGTTACATTTATCTTCATCAATATGAATAATTTTGCGAATCATATCTATTCCTCCTAGAATACTTATTTTTTCGATACGTACTATCCGAATATTTATTCCGATAGAATAACCCTCTTTGAATTACAGCACTATGATAAAGGAAACGTGATATAATGTATGTTGTTATAACCACGAAATGAAAATCGATATAGAGTTGGGAGAACAGAAATGAACAAATCGGCGATGATATTTGATCGCAATCAAGTAAAAATACCGCTTTTTCGAAATATTAGCGATGCGGAGTTTCAGGAGATGTGGGACTATTCGTGCATGAGAAATGTTGCTTTTAGCAAAGGCACAATTATTTTTCATCAAGGAGATGTGGTGCACGAGATGGGCATTGTTTTGAGTGGCAGTGTGAACATTGAGAATATTGACCTGTGGGGTAATAAAACCATTCTCAGTAACGTGACATCGGGAAGCGTCTTCGCGGAGACATATGCACTCTGTCACGAGCCGATGATGGTGGATGCGGTTGCATCGGAGGATTGTGAAGTCCTCATGGTGAACATGGATGCACTCATGGATGCGAAAAATGGCGACAAGAGTTGGTATAATAAATTTGTCAGCAACATGCTCCGAATTTCGATGCAGAAGAACTTGGTACTCTCGAATCGTATTTTCTGCAACACGGCGAAAACCATTCGAAGCCGTGTGCTGACTTACTTGACATCGCTTTCCATCAAGAGCGGCAGCACTACGGTTCAAGTACCGTTCAATCGGCAGCAGATGGCGGATTATCTCAATCTGGACCGCAGTGCGCTCTCGAAAGAGCTCGGCAAGATGCGGGATGACGGGATTCTGGAATTCTACAAAAATACTTTTAAGCTCCTGGGAACCATCGAGTAGATTTCCAGGAGCTTATGGGGCGAATTATTTTACCAATTCTTTTTCTCTTTGCTGCTATCGTGATTGTCTTTGCGCTCCTTAATCATCTGGACGAACCATTCAATCATGGCAGGATCCTGATGAGAGAAGAACGCACTGGTGGTGGTGTCCATGTCTGCAATGGATTTCATATCTTCATCGGATAGGGTGAAGTCGAATACATTGAAATTCTCTTCCATGCGTTCTTTGTGTACAGATTTCGGAATGCTGATAACGCCACGCTGCAAGTGCCAGCGGAGCATTACCTGTGCAGTGGTCTTGCCGTATTTCTCACCAATGGCTTTGAGTGTTTCGTCTTCGAAGAGTCCGTTACGACCTTCGCCGAACGGTGCCCAAGCTTCCAAGCGGATATCATATTTATCTGCCCATTCCTTCAGTTCTTTCTGTTGACAGAATGGATGCACTTCCATCTGGTTAACCATCGGTTTGATTCGTACGAAGTTCGCAAATTCTACCATGCGGTCGACATAGTGATTAGAGATACCAATTGCACGAAGTTTTCCTTCTTCGTAGAGATCTTCCAGCGCACGCCATGCACCGTATGTATCTCCGTACGGCTGATGTAGCAGCATGAGGTCGATGTAGTCGGTGCGCAGTTTTTCCAGCGATTCGAGTACCGATTTGCGGCATTCCTCGTATCCGAAATGCTCCAGCCATACCTTCGATGTCAGAAAAATTTCTTCTCTTGGTACTCCCGATTTCTCAATTGCGGCACCGACTTCGCTCTCGTTGAAATAACTCTGAGCAGTATCAATGCTGCGGTATCCAACTTTCAGTGCATCGAGTACGCATCGTTCGCATTCGTCTTGAGTTACCTGGTAGACTCCGTATCCGAGCTGCGGCATCTTTACGCCGTTGCTTAATGTAATATATTCCATTCCTTTTCCTCCTTCGTTATGATGATTTTAGCCCAATCGCTCTCTCCATTCATCTTCTGCGAATGTTCAGTGCTATGATGAATTTTGAAACAGAAGTTGTAATGTAAAGAACATGTGGTAGCTTGAGTGATTGACAATGAATTTTGATTACGATAGGATATTATCAGTCGGTAGTTACTACCGAGCAAGAAATAAGATTGTATTTTTGGAGGTACAACAAGTGCACAGTATGAAACAAGCTTGTGAATTAACCGAGATGACATATGAGAATCTGAAGTTCTATTGCAATCAAGGACTCGTTCCCAATGTGAAACGGGATTCCAGAAACTATCGCATCTTTGATGATTACGACATCGAGTGGATTAAGAGTCTGAATTGCTTGAAGAAATGCGGCATGAGTATTTCGGAGATGAAAGAATACATTAATCTCTGCCTTGAAGGGGAGAAATCGATTCCGACGCGCAAGAAAATTCTGGCGGCGAAGCGAGAGAAGTTGTTAGAAGCGTTGGCAGAAATTCAATCATCGATTGATTATATCGATTGGAAGCAAGGATTCTACGATGATGTTCTCTCTGGGAAGACAGAATATTATAGTAACCTTCGTCCGCAGGATCGGAAGAGCAGGGATGAAATATAACTCCATTTGTTTTGGAGAGTCGTAGATGAATAATGAATTCTTTAGAAAATTCTAAAGAAGAAGGAGAATTACGGATGGAATTACGTGTGCTTCGATATTTTCTGATGGTGGCGCGAGAACAGAGTTTCACCAAAGCCGCAGAACAACTGAATATTACGCAGCCGACGCTTTCGAGACAGCTTTCGGCACTTGAGAGCGAGCTCGGAGTGAAGCTCTTCGACCGGCGTGGACGTAATTTGACGTTAACGGGAGAAGGGGTTCTTCTAAAACGCCGCGCACTCGAAATTGTCGATCTCGAAGACAGTATTCTCAGCGAAATCAAAGGAAATAGTGATTCCATTGAAGGACATGTGACGATTGGCTGCGGCGAATTTGCGGCGATGGAATGCATGGGCGAGATTGTTCGAACGTTTCAACAGAAATATCCGAATGTGCAGATTCGAATTCACACCGCAACCGCCGACATCATTTCAGAAATGATGAGTAAAGGCTTGGTGGATATTGGCGTCTTTCTCGAACCAGTCAACGTAGAAGGCTTGGATTATATCCGGATTGAGGATGGCGATCACTGGGTTGTGACGCTGAGACCGAATGATCCGCTCGCAGAGAAGAAATTTTTTACAAAGAAAGACTTAATTCATCTGCCATTAATTATTCCAGAGCGTACCAACGTGCAGAGTGAACTTGCGAATTGGTTCGGCAAGGATTTTGCGAAACTTCAAATCGTCTGCACGAGTAATTTGGGAACCAATGCAGGCGTGATGGCACTGCATGGCGTAGGATATCCGATTTCTGTTGAAGGAGCGACGAAATATTGGCGCGATGATCTGCTCATCCAGCGTCCGCTTCATCCCGAAATAAAGACCTGTACCGTGATTGCATGGCGACGGGACATTCCATATGCGGTAGCGGTGAATAAATTTATCGAGGAATTGAATGCCTTTGAAGCATAATGCTGTGTGCAATATAAGCATTAGACATAATGCAAGAGACCGAATTATAATGAACGTGCGGAGATATTTTTTCCGCACGTTCTTTATGATTGACGATGAATTTTGATTGAAACCAATCGGAGGAAGGAAGGAGAATATCAATGAATAAGCCATATATTATTTGTCACATGATGACATCCGTCGATGGACGTATTGACTGTGCGATGACAACGCATCTGCCAGGGGACGAGTACTATTCCACACTGGATTCGCTGGATGCTCCCACTTCGCTAAGTGGACGCGTAACTGCCGAAATTGAAATCGCTGAGCCCGGCAAATTCACAGCGTCGAACAACGATGCCTTGCTAAAAGAAGCATTCCACAAGGCCACCGAATCCGATGGATACAAAGTAATCGTAGATACGAAGGGCACACTTCTCTGGAATGACGGGAATTCCTATCGCAAGCCGCTTCTCGTTATCTTGAGTGAACAGGTGACAAAGAAATACCTGGAATATCTCGAAAGTAAGAACATCTCTTGGATTGCGTGCGGCAAGGAGCAGATTGATTTAAGCCGTGCTTGTGAGATTCTTGCAACCGAGTTCGGTGTAAAGAAGATGACCGTAGTTGGTGGCGGACACATCAATGCCGGATTCTTGGCGGCTGGACTTCTCGATGAAGTCAGCATTCTGATCGGTTCTGGAATCGACGGACGCGGGGGTATGGCAGCGGTATTCGATGGTCTGCCGATGGAACGACCAGTTACCCAGCTCAAGCTGAAAAGCGTGGAGACTTACGACAGCGGTGCCGTGTGGATTCGCTACGATGTTTTGAAATAAATTGATATTTGAAAATAATAAAGATTCACGAAATACGCTGTCGTAACAAGCGTGTGTGCACAGTCGAAAGTGTGTAGATGAGTGAAAATTATTTTTGGTAAATTATACAAAGAGGTATCAAAATGAAGAGATTAGTCGCATATTTTAGCGCAAGTGGAGTGACGAAGAATGTTGCTGAGATGATTGCAGAGGCGGGTCATTACGACCTATATGAAATTGCCCCGAAGGTTCCTTATACCAAGGAAGACCTGAACTGGATGGACAAGAATGCGAGAAGCACCGTCGAGATGAAAGACCGCACTATTCGCCCAGAAATGGACGATAGTACCGTGGATGTCAGTGCCTACGATGAAATTCTTATCGGATTCCCGATCTGGTGGTACGTGGCACCAACCATCATCAATACATTTCTTGAGGAGTATGATTTCTCGGGTAAGAAAATTGTGCTGTTCGCAACGTCCGGCGGTAGTGCATTTGGCAACACTGTCAAGGAGCTAAAACCATCTGCACCTGGTGCAGAAATTACCGAGGGCGTACTCCTGAATCACGCAAATAAACAGAGTATTCAGAATTTCGTCGAGAAATTAGATGCTTAAGCTTATGCATTCGCGATTGATTTGAATCGTTTACATATAAAAGGAATTAATAAAGAAAGGATTTAGGAATGAAGAAAATTACACAGACTGCTGGCAGAGCAGCCCTAGGCGAATTCGCACCGGAATTTGCCCATTACAATGATGATGTATTATTTGGCGAGAACTGGAATGACCAAGATATTGACGTAAAGACGAGAAGTATCATCACCGTTGTTGCATTGATGGCACAGGGTATTACCGATAGCTCGCTAAAGTTCCACCTTCAGAATGCCAAGGATCACGGTGTAACGCAGAAAGAAATCGCGGCTGTCGTAACTCATGTTGGATTCTATGCAGGCTGGCCAAAGGCATGGGCCGTATTTAATCTGGCAAAAGAAGTGTGGGAACCGGGAGAAGGGGACCTTCCTTATGAGGATGAAGAGATGAGAGCACATGCGAAGGAGATGGTCTTCCCAATCGGTGCACCAAATGACGGCTTTGCGCAGTATTTCGTTGGACAGAGTTATTTGGCTCCCGTATCGACGAGCCAGGTTGGAATCTTTAATGTAACATTTGAACCGGGCTGTCGTAATAATTGGCACATCCATCATGCAAAGAACGGTGGCGGACAGATTATCATTTGCGTGGCAGGACGTGGATATTATCAGGAAGAGGGCAAGGAAGCCCTCGAAATGAAGCCGGGCGATTGCATCAACATTCCACCCGAAGTGAAGCATTGGCATGGTGCTGCTCCTGACAGCTGGTTCAGCCATCTCGCCGTCGAAGTACCGGGCGAAGAGAGTTCGAACGAATGGTGCGAAGCGGTATCGGATGAAGAATATGGCAAACTGAAGTAACGAAACAGCTCTCATAATCCATTAAATTAAAATAAATCAATAGGCATCATCGGAAAATGAATTTCGATGATGCCTATTTTTATCGGATATTTTGGATTACAGCGGACGTTCTTAAGAAGCCGTCCAATGTTTCTAGCTGAACCAACCGAATCCGAGGAAGGAGTCGAGCTGTCCGAGGAGTACGAAGAAGGTAAATACCGGTGCAACCCAGCGGATGCAGAAACGGTAGAACTTCTCGGTGCGGAAGCTGGAACCGTGATGAACTTCTGCCGGAAGAATCTCACGATCAATCCAACCGAAGAAGATGGTAGCAATCAGGGAGCCAAGTGGCATCATGATACCTTCTGCAAGCAGGTCGAAACCGTCTACCCAGCAGAACTTGCCGAACATTGCCGGGAGATTCTGTCCCAGTCCATCGTATGCAACCAGTACGCCGAGAACACCAGTGGCGATGCCGAATGCCCAGCAGTAAAATTTACGCTTGTCGCCTTTGCCTTTGTTCATCGCATCATCAATGAAGGAACCAGCAATTGCTTCCAGAATCGCAACAGAAGAGGTGAGCGCAGCAATAACAACCAGTCCATAGAAGATGGTACCGATGATTGGACCGAGCTTGCCCATTCCGTTAAATACGGTCTGCAGTGTCATGTAGAGAAGGCCTACACCACCCTGAGGGGACTGACCGCTGGCAAATACAGCTGGCATGATTGCCAAGCTGGCCATAACTGCGATGATGGTGTCCGCAAGTGGAATGATGATACTGCTCTGTTCGATGTTCGCGTCTTTTGGCAGGTGGGAACCGTAAGTAACAGTGATGCCCATTCCGATGGACAAGGATAAGAACATCTGTCCACCAGCAGAAGACAATACTGAAATCCAACCGGTTCCTTTGAATACTTCGAAGTTTGGTTTGAACAGGAATTCAATTCCCGCAAATGCTCCCGGAAGGGTAACGCTTCGAATAATTACAATAAGTAGCATGAAGAAAAGTGCCGGCATAGCAACTTTACTGAATTTCTCAATTCCGGCTTCAATACCGAAACTAACAATGATGATGGTAATTACCAGGAAAATCAATGTGTAAGCAACAGACTGTGGAATATCTGCGGTCAAATTCGAGAAATAGGTCGTGCTGTCTGCACCACCGACACCCCAGCTTGCACCAAAGATATCTCCGAGATTGGCAATCATGTACTTAATACAATAACCGCCCAGATAGGAATAGAATCCGAGGATGAGGAATGGCGAGAGCATTCCGAGCCATCCGATGATGGTATACTTCTTGCTAATCGACTTATATGCGAGAATAACGGACTGACCGGTGTAACGACCAAGAGCCAGTTCTGTCATGGTCAGAATATAACCGGCAAATAGTACGAGCAATAGATAGAGCAGCAGGAATGCAAATCCGCCGTTCATGCCGAGTTTATACGGGAACCCCCACATATTTCCCAGTCCGACAGCAGAACCAATGGCAGCCATCAGGAACCCAAATGTGCTGGTCCACGTTCCGCGAGCTTGTTGTTTTTCTTTCATTGTTCAATCTCCTAATTCATCATAATATTTTTTTGTTTTTTTACATTAATAAAATTTGTAAGCTTGTTATATTGTACAGAGAATTAAACATTGTGTCAAGAATAATAAATAAATAACGAAATTTGTAGCTGAACACAAAAAGGCGACTGAAATGTAAAATTCCAGTCGCCTTTTTGTGTTGTATTACCTAAAAATTAATTCAGAATAGGATTTAGTCTGACTCAATCACTTTCTAGATTACTTCGAAGCAGCTGCTGCGAATACGATGGAGTAGAACTTCTCATCTGCGCCAGATCCTCTCGATGTCAGAACGATTGGAGCCTTTGCACCTACAATCAGTCCCGTCATCTTTCCGCCACCCTGGATAACCCAGGACTTACCGAGTACGTTACCACTGACCATATCTGGAACCATCATAACATCAACATCCCCGGCAACTGGACTCTCGAATCCCTTGAAATCAGCGATTTCCTTGCTGAGTGCGATATCGTAAGAAATCGGACCTTCTACAATGCAGCCAGTAATTTCACCGTTCTGGTTCATTTCCTTGAGTGCAGCAGCGTCAACCGATTCTGGAGCCTTTGCATTCAGCTTCTCTGCAGCACACAGGCAAGCAACCTTCGGATTTTCGTATCCCATGTTGTGCAGAGTCGTTACTGCATTGTTGATAACCTGAACCTTCTGCTCGCGCGTAGGGTGCAGAAGCATTCCACCGTCGGTCAGTGCAACCAGCTTGTGGTAGTTCGGAACTTCGAACATTCCAACGTGCGACATTACAGCACCCGGAATTCCAGTCTGGAGACCGGTTTCCTTGTTCACAACCTGCTTCAGAAGATCGGCAGTCTGCATCTTACCCTTCATCAGGAAGTCGCCTTTGCCCTCGTTAATCAGGGATACCGCCTTCTTTGCGGCTTCCACGTCATCTTCTACGTTGTAAATCGGTGCATCTTCCAGAACGAATCCATTCTCTTTGATAATCTTGCGAATTTCTTCTTCCTTGCCGACGAGAACTGGCTCAACGATACCTTCTTTTACCGCATTGTTCACAGCGTCCAGAGAGTGCTCATCGTGTGCGCAGCACAGTACAATTCTCTTCTTTACTGGGTGGCTTTTAACCACTTCTGCCATTTCCTGTAAATTCTTGAACATAATTTCTCCTTTTCAAACTAACATATATGAAATGCGATTAGTTTAATTGAACTAACATAAGCATTATATCACACCATTCCTTGCAATTCTACTGTTTGCGCGGTGTGTTTTCTGTGAATATGTCATTTGAAAATTGTCTTTTTTATTGAGAAAAACACAGAAACATGTTAAAATTTAACAAATTACGTATTTTGGGGGATTAGAGGTTATGAATAAGAGAATGCGCTCCAATTTGCTACTTCTCTTAGTGGCTTTTATTTGGGGCAGTGCTTTTGTCGCACAGAGTTCGGCAATGGATTACGTCGGGCCGTACACTTATAACATGACGCGTAACGTGCTGGCGTTCGCCTTCTTGGTGCCAGTCATTTGGTTCATGGAAGGAAAGGGTAAAAGCAAATCCGTTTCCGCCACACTTCGTCCGAACAAGCAGACGGTAATCGGTGGAATCTGCTGTGGCATTGCACTCGCTGTTGCATCAACATTCCAGCAGGTGGGCATTACCATGACGACTGCAGGCAAGGCGGGATTTATCACCGCACTGTATATTATCATGGTGCCAATTCTGGGCGTTTTTATTGGTAAAAAAATTCCGAAAATCATCTGGCTTTGCGTAGCACTTGCCATTGTGGGCTTCTTCCTTCTCTGTGTGAAGGATGGCTTCTCGGTATCGAAGGGCGATGTTCTTGTCTTGATTTGTGCTATATGCTATTCCGTGCATATTATGGTAATTGATCACTTCACGTCGAAAAATGTGGATGGTGTCAAGATGTCCTGCATCCAGTTTTTGGTGGCCGCCGTTGTATTGAGTCCGCTTATGATAGTTATCGAGCATCCGTCGATGGATATTATCTTGAGTGCTTGGGTGACTATTGGATATGCCGGTATTCTTTCGAGTGGCGTTGGTTATACGCTGCAAATTGTAGCACAGAAGGATACCGATCCAACGACAGCGACACTGATTATGAGTCTGGAATCCGTTTTTGCGGCATTGTCGGGATGGCTGATTCTGAAAGAAGTGCTTTTACCGAAGGAAATCTTGGGATGCGTGCTGGTATTTGTGGCGGTAATTCTCGCACAGGTTCCACTGCCAACCAGGACGAAAGATAAATAGTGAATAATCGCAGAAAATGTACGACCATAACATGTTTTTATAAAGAGGAAAGGGGATTAGAGTTATGATGAATGCAGAAGAAATCATTCGCTTCATTGGCGAAGCAAAGAAGAAGACACCGGTAAAGGTGTATGTAAAGGAAAAAGAAGCCCTGGATTACGGCAATGCCAAAGTGTTCGGTGCCGGAGATAAGATTGTATTCGGTGATTGGAATGAACTGAAACCAATTCTGGAAGAGAACGCAGTTAAGATTGAAGATTACGTCATCGAGAACGACTCGAGAAATTCTGCGGTTCCGCTGCTGGATAAGAAGAATATCGAAGCGAGAATCGAGCCAGGTGCAATCATTCGCGACCAGGTTGAAATCGGCAAGAATGCCGTTATCATGATGGGTGCAGTTATCAATATCGGTGCGGTTGTTGGCGAAGGAACGATGATCGATATGGGGGCCATCCTGGGCGGACGCGCAACTGTTGGAAAGCATAGCCACATCGGTGCCGGTGCGGTTCTGGCAGGCGTCGTTGAGCCTGCTAGCGCAACTCCAGTAATCGTTGAAGACGATGTATTAGTAGGCGCAAATGCCGTAATCATTGAAGGTGTGCACATCGGTAAGAATGCCGTTGTTGCTGCAGGAGCCGTTGTTATTGAAGACGTTCCGGAGAATGCCGTTGTTGCTGGCTGCCCAGCACGCGTCATCAAAATGAAGGACGAGAAAACTTCCAGCAAGACGGGCTTGGAAGATATGCTGAGAAAACTCTAAGCACATAATAGGGGGATTAGAGATATAATGATGTTAGATCATTTGAATGAAGCACTCTATGGCGCAAGACACAGTGCAATCCGTGAATTTTCCAACCTGGCGAAAAATACGCCAGGTTGTGTTGCGCTGACGCTCGGGGAACCGGATTTCGACACACCACTCGCAATCCGCGAGGCAGCCGAGGCGGCACTGTCGAATCACGAGACGCATTACATCATGAATAACGGCAATCCAGAGCTTCGTGTTCGAATTGCCGAGAAAGAAAATGAGCGTCTCGGCGCAAAATATACAGCCGATAACGTTATTGTGACTGCCGGCGCGGAGGAAGGCGTATTTCTGGCACTCTTTAGCATCCTGAATCCGGGCGATGAAGTCATCGTGCCGACTCCGGCATTTGTCATTTACGAAGAGATTACGAAGCTCTGCCGCGGAACATTTGTGCCGATGGATATTTCAAAACACGATTTTCAGATTGACTCAGATGAACTGAATTCCTTGATTACTTCGAGAACCAAGGCAATTGTTCTCAATTCACCGAATAACCCGACGGGTTGCATCCTGAACACGGAAAGTCTGGATGCGGTTCGCGATGCGGTGAAGGACAGAAACATCTTCGTCATCGCAGACGATGTCTACCAGCAGCTGATTTACACAGATAATTGCCATAGTATCGGTGAGTATCAAGAACTTCGCGATCAACTGATGATTGTACAGTCTTTCTCGAAGCCATATGCTATGACAGGATGGAGAATGGGATACATCCTTGTGGACGAAGTTATTCGTGAACGAATGGAACTCGTGCACCAATTCATGGTGACATCAACGCCGGCACCATTTCAGCGTGCAGCCCTGGTTGCACTCGATACTGATGTATCGGATTATCTCGAGACATATAGACGTCGCCGGGAATACATGCTCGGAAGACTGGCGGAGATGGGTATGGATGTTGTCGAGCCAGACGGGGCGTTCTACGTCTTTCCATCGATTGCTCGCTGGAATATCTCTTCAGCGGATTTCTGCAAGCGCCTTATTCATGAAGTGGGCCTTGCGGTTACGCCAGGATTGGCGTTCGGCAGCGATGACCATATTCGCTTGACCTATTGCTACAGTGACGAAGAGCTCAAAATAGGCCTTGACCGACTCGAGAAATTCCTTGCTATTCTGGATGCGGAAAATGATAACTCTTCGAATTCTTGTTCATCGAAGAACTAGGAGGTGCCTATGCCAAATTGGTTAAATGAGGCGAAATCCATCGAAACAGCGTTATTGGAAATGTATAAAGATTTCCATCAGCATCCGGAACTTGGAAATCATGAATTCCGAACGACAGAAATTATTGAAAAGCACCTTCAAGAACTGGGAATCCAGACATTCCATGCGACAGAGACGGGGGTCATCGGATACTTAGAGTGCTTGCAGGATGCGGATGCAGTGGCATTCCGTGCGGACATCGATGCACTTCCGGTAACGGAAGAAACGGGCGTAAGTTATGCGTCCAAGGTTCCTGGAATGATGCACGCTTGCGGTCACGACTTGCATGCGACAGCACTTCTTGGGGCTGCCGAAATCCTATCGAAAAACCGGAAGTCTTTGCGAAAGAATGTTGTTTTTATCTTCCAACCAGACGAAGAGGGAGATGGAGGGGCGAAGCGAATTCTGGATACTGG
>CAVFWT010000037.1:0-23600 GCA_963626305.1 bacterium
GTATAGAGTTAACATTTAGTTGTATTTTTATGTAATTAATAGGAGGAATTCATTATGAGATTAGATGCAGCAGGCAAGGCTTGCCCAATTCCAGTAATTATGGCTAAGAAGGAACTCGACAATGGCACACAGGATCTCTCCATCCTGGTAGATGGCCAGACTCAGATTGATAACCTGACTCGTCTTGGAAAAACTTACGGCAGAGAGATTACTGTTACTCCAGAAGGAGATAAGTTCGTTGCAGTATTTGCAGATGGTGATGGCACCATCCCAGAAGCTGCTCACGGTTTTGACGAGGGTACTTATGCCGTATTCTTCAACAAAGAAGGTCTGGGCAACGGCGATCCAGAACTGGCAATGAACCTGGCAAAGATGGCAATCTTCACACTGTCTGAGAGTGAGAACATTCCAAGCTACGTACTGTTCATGAACGGCGGCGTTAAGCTGACCACCGGTGTTGAACCTCAGATTGTTGATAATCTGAATACACTGATTGAGAAGGGAACTCAGGTTCTCGTATGCGGAACATGCCTGAACTTCTACGGAATCAAGGAAGATTGCAAGGTTGGTACTGTCAGCAACATGTACGACATCCTAGGTGCAATGCAGAGCGTATCGAAAGTCATCACACTGTAGGTCTGATTCATGGCTGATACATTCTACTTATACACATTTGAATCCACTCACGGCGCCATCTCTACAGAGAAGCTCCTAAAGCCTGTTGGTTGCACGGTGATGCCAGTTCCGCGGAACATCTCCACCAGTTGTGGAATTGCGGTAAGAGTGGAAGACGAAAAATTTGAAGAATCAAAAAAAGTATTCCTGGATCGGACGGAACTTGCGCCCGAGGAATACCACGTCTACCATATTGAGGAAGACAAATCCATTAAACGATTCGATTATGAACCGGTTACCCTTTAGAGGTAACCGGTTTCTTTCTTTTCTACCGCAATTCGTTCATCGCGAATTACATATTCGCCATCCACAAGGTCAACTAGCTGTAAATCGCAATTGTGCACATCTTCGTTCCAGAAGTCCTTGAGCGGTTTGTTGCGGAAATATACCAGCATCGCATGGATTGCCGTACCGTGGGACGTGAGCAAGATATGCTCATCTTTGCTACTCTTGAGTTCTTCCAAGAAATTCGTCACACGCTCAACCAGATGTGGGAATGTCTCCCCACTTCCTGCCGGAACGAATTCCTGTGGAGCGGTAAAAAATTTCTGCGATTCGCCAGGAAGCTCCCGATATGGGCAACCTTCTAATTCCGCAAAATCAAACTCTTTGATTCGGTCTTCTAATATGAAGTTCGAACGATCCAATCCTGTGACAATTTCGCAAGTCTTTACAGCACGCTTCAGCGGGCTGCAATAGATTCGGTCGAAGTGAATATTACGTTCTTTGACCACTTTGGCTAAGTCCTGTGCTTGTTCGATGCCTGTCTCATTCAATTCCACGTCAAGATGACCCTGCACCTTGCGTTCTAAGTTCAAATCCGTCTGTCCATGTCTCAGAATATATAGTGTCAAAATTCTTCTCCTTTGTTTTTTCATACTACGCTTGTTATTCTAGCACAATGAAATCCGGAGATTCAACACGTGGGTCTTGTTTCTTAAAAGCATTGCGTCTTCCTTAAGAGCAAGGCATCGCTAAGTTACTCAATATTTATTTGTTTCTCACATCCACTCTGATTTTCGGTGATGTGCCAAAACAAGCAGTAGAAAACCAGAAAACGAGATGAAAATAAGTGCGTACCAGATACTCTCATCGCCTGTTTCGGGAGTCGTGGCAGAAGAATTTGTCGTGCTGTCCGATTCAGCAATTGCCACACCTTCATTCTCATCAGAGCCTTCTCTTGAAGTCATTGCTGTCTCTTCACCAGATGAATCGGGTTGCACCGAGTCCGTCGTAATATCATCCGGCGATTCTTCTGCTAGCATTTCATTGCTTGTTTCAGTAGTTATTTCGCTATTTGACGTATCATCAACGATTTCTTCCGAAGATACGCCGGAATTATTCGTCTCGATAGTTGCTTGATCGGTTACGATTTCATTCTCATTTCTAGTGACGGTTGTTTTCTCGCTTGCTGCCAAAGGTTCGGTCTCGCTGTCACTATTTTCCTCTTTATTGAAAGCCTCTTCAGTTCCATTATCCACAACGTTATCGAGCATCTCTTCGGGTTCCAGACTGGCAATCAGCACACCATCTTCATCTGTCATCGCATTCGCATCTATATCAGCATCTAGTTCCGCATCCTCTTGGTCGATAGTAGCGACTTCCGTCGCGTTGGCAGCATCTGTGCCTATATCTGCATTGGCATCGTTTTCATTTTGCGTACCGTCATTGATTGCCGTTACCTTGGATTTCTCACTTGTTTTCTTCAGGTTCTTGATTCGAATAACAGTGCTGATTTTACCATTGTAACGTTTTGCACGCGTTTTTGCTTTGGTCTTGCTTGCCTTGAAATACCATTTTCCATTCTTCTTCACCGCACCATCTCGACCAGCAGAATACCATAGCAAGTTTCCCTTGGAATCCTTTCCTGCATACACTGCGGTGTGAATGTGAGTCGCCCATCCACAAATATCGCCTTTCTTAAGCCCTGCTTTTGCGGCCTTCTTGTTGGGGTGTAAGATTCGAACACGACTATTCTTCGTAATGCAAGTTTTGTTTTTACCACGAATCGCACCACCTTTGTCAATCCAGAAAACTTGCCCTTTCTTCAGAATTCCAAGTTCCTGTAGTGCCCAAGATACGTATACCGCACAGTTGGTCGTGCGTCGCTTTGCCTTCGTCTTCGCATAGGTACCTTTACCGCCATTCACGTTGTAGTAGAAATGGTCCTTCTCCAAATTCTCTGCAACCTTGTCGAGGGATGATATCCAATCATCACAGGTGTAAGTTGTCGCTGCTCGGCTCGGATAGAGCATCCCACACAGCACGAAAAGCATGCACAGGCAAGCCACAACCCTCGTCATCCCTATTCGTAATTTCCCCACTTCCTATACCTCCTCTCTGTTCCATCACATCCATCACAAATTCGATGAATGAATTATGACAGAGAAGAAGTTTCCCTTCAGTACAAAGATAGCGTAAGTGAAAATCATGTCTCATTTTTGAGGCACGAACGTTTATGTTTATTGCATACGGAGGAAATCGGCTTAATGAATTTTAGTTTTATAAAAAAGGACCCGAGCAAGCGTTTGCTTACCCGGGTCTTCTGTCTGATGAATATTCTTTTACCAAGTTCGTATAGACGCTAATCGCGATGAATTAGCTTGTCGCGGTCGTCTTTACGAATCTGTTCCCGAAGTTCCTTGTCCATGGCTTCCGCCGCTAGCGGCTCCTTCGCAGTGAAGGACTGCTTGCTCATCGTCTGCGACATCTCTTCAAGTCCGTTCACTTTGAAGAACTTGCGGAACGCGGCTTTCGCATACGCTGCATCTTTGCGAAAGAGATAGAGATGGAATGTCAATGCCTGCGTAAAGCGAAGCACCTGCCCCATATCACGATACGGTACAGCAATCAGTTCTTTCTCTTTGGGCTGAAAATAGAATCCGCTATTCATCATTTCTACGTCGCAAATTGTCTGGACAGTGAGGTCCATGGTTTTCTTCTTCGGATGAAGTTCTACACAGTAATCCAGTGCATCCATTACTTTGCAATAGCCTTGAATGCTGCAGCCTGTGCAGTCATGCCTCTCTCGGAAGCCAGTCTTTCGATAGAGGATGCACCGAAGAATCCGTCGATTTCCGGTACGTTACGGATAACGTATTCTGCATCTTCTGGATCAGCGATTGGACCACCGTGGCAAATAACCATGATGTCTGGATTTACTTCACGACCAGCCTTGATGATTTCGCGAATCTTCTCGCAGCAGTCATCCAGTGTCAGTGCAGTTTCCGCACCGATGGAACCTTTAGTGGTCAGGCCCATGTGTGCAACCAGAATATCTGCACCAGCTTCTGCCATTGCTTTTGCCTGATCCGGATCGAATACATATGGGCAAGTCAGCATATCCAGCTTATGTGCCTCACGAATCATGTCTACTTCGAGGCCATAACCCATGCCAGTTTCTTCCAGGTTCGCACGGAACTTACCGTCAATCAGACCAACGGTTGGGAAGTTCTGTACACCGTTGAAGCCCTGCTCTTTGAGCTGCTTCAGGAAGATGTCCATTACGCGGAATGGATCGGTACCGCATACGCCGGCGAGTACTGGAGTCTTCTTGACGATTGGCAGTACTTCGTGACCCATTTCCTGTACAATCTGGTTTGCATCACCGTAAGCGAGTACGCCAGAAAGGGATCCACGACCAGCCATTCTGAAACGGCCGGAGTTGTAGATAATCAGCATATCAACATCTGCCTTCTCGCTGCACTTTGCAGTGATACCGGTACCAGCGCCAACGCCAACCAGAATCTTTCCTTCTTTAACCTGATTCTTGAAATCTTCCATGATTTCGGCTCTCGATTTTCTCAGCATTTTGAATTCCTCCTTTTGGAAACTATGACTGCAATTAATTTTTCTTCTCGTTCATCAGGCGAATCAGTTCTTTCGCTGCAGTCAGTGCGAATTCCTCATCGTTGATGTTGTTATCTTTCTCAATAATCTGAACATGTTCGTTATTGATTCCATTCTTGATGGCATCAAACAGTGCTTCTCTTTCGTCATTTCCCTCGAAAGGCTGTCCCTCTGCATCAATCATCGACACGCCCTTCTTCGGAAGAATAATCGTCATATCGCTTTTTGCCTGGTTCCACTTCGATGCCAGCATCGTACCGATGCGGCTATTCTCCGGAACAGTCGTTCTCATTAGTGTAACCGTTGGGTTGTGTTTGTACAGATTTCTAGCCGAGAACTGTTCTGGCACAGTGTCCATCGGTCCAAAATTAACCATATCGCACGCGCCGACCGATACAACCTGTGGAATGCCATTGTTTACAGCTGCTTCGCAGCGATTTGGTCCTGCATTTAGTACGCCGCCGACAATCTCATCGCACCACTCAGTGGTTGTGAGATCCAGAACACCCTGGAAGAAACCTTCATTTACGAGTGCTTCCATCGTGCGTCCGCCAGTTCCCGTTGCATGGAATACCAGCACCTCATAACCTTGTTCTTCGAGATATGCTTTTGCTTGGTCAACGCAAGGTGTGGTAACACCGAACATCGTTGCGGCAATCATCGGCTTGGACTCGGAATCATCTGTTTTGAGCTGGCCCTTGAGGCCAACCATTCCGGCAATCGCCAATACAGCATTTCTAAAAATAGTTTTACTAATCTTGTTGAGTCCGGCTACATCCACGATGGATGGCATCATCAGAATGTCGCTCGTTCCGACATACTGGGATACATTTCCGGACGCCATGGTCGATACCATTACTTTCGGAACACCGATTGGTAGTGCTCTCATTGCTGGTGTTACCAGCGAGGTTCCGCCCGATCCACCGAAAGAAATAATTCCGTCGAATTTACCTTCTTGATAGAGCTTCGGAACGAGTGCTTCCATTCCCTTGGAAAGCGCCTCAGTTGCCAGCGCACGGTCTTTCTTTGCAACGATTTCGTTAATGTCATAGCCAGCTGCGGATGCGATTTCCGCATTGGTGACATCCACCGAAAACATTGGTTCGAAGACGCCGGTGTGAATCATGTACGGCTGAATGCCAAGCTCCTCCAGCAAGGATTTGACATAGGCAAATTCCGTTCCCTTCGTATCGAAGGTACCTGCAACTGCAATAGTCTTCATATATTACACCCCTTTTCTACGCCTCGTCTGCCACGACGAGGAATCTTTTGATGCAGCGCAGCGAAAATTAACGTTGCATCTGGCCTGTTAGTTAGATTCTACTTCTTTACATGCAATTTATAAATGTGTATATATACTATTAATTTGTCGTTTTACATTATTTATTTGTAGTCTAATGGGGAATTAGATGTGTTTATATATGATTTGGGGAATGGCGACATGTGCCCTAACGATTCTTGTTCCGTCGGTAATCTAGCGGAGACTGGCCCACATACTTCTTGAAAATCTTCGAGAACTGCGCGTAATCATAATATCCAACCGCCTCTGCGATAAGTCTGCAATTCATTGAAGATGATGTAAGCAATTCTTTGGCCTTATCCATTCGGAAGGAAATCAAATATGAAGTGAACGAGACGCCGGTATCGTGTTTGAACCGCGCACTCAAATATCCCGGAGAAATCTGCGCAACGAGCGCGATATCCGCTAACTGGATTTCGTTCATGTAATTGTCTTCGATATGTTGTTTTACCAGTGCTGTATAATCTTTGGCATTGATATTTCCCTCCAAGAGCTTACTCATTGGAGCGATTTCCGCATTTACACCCGCATTCTTAAATGTCTGAACCGCTTTCGGAATTGCCATTTCCGCTGGAATTCGGTCGAATGTTGAGCCTCCGATGTATCCCTGACATGCTGTATGCTGGAAGATGTAATGCATATCCGTCGGCGTGTTCGCAGGACCAGAATAAATCATTCGAAACACATCCGGATATTCCTTCTCGCAAAGCTTAAAGATTCGTTCCGTCATGGACTTCGCTTCATAGAGCGTAATGTTGCGCTTCGCACCAAGGATTCCCCCTTTCGTCAATCCGAGGTGCACGCAAATGACATCAGCACCTGCTTCAAGCATCTGTTGTGCTTCGTCAACCGTTGTGACAAAAGCCACTGTGAACAAATTCAAGTGGTTCGCAAGGCGAATAGCTTCCACTTCGCGCTCAAATGTATTCCCTGCATCCTCCAATGCTTCGCGGAATTTCCCATCCACCAGTGCAACAGTCGGATAATTGACCACCCCAGAGAAACCGTTCTGTCGAACCCGTTTGAGGTACTCGTATAAGCTGATATACGGATCCGTCGCAAATAGGCCGAACAGCACCGGCGTTCCCTGAATGGACGGAAGCAGTTCTCTGGTTCCGAGTTCCATCGCCATCTGATTACTATTTCCGTAGCAAAGGTAACTCGCATACGAACTCTGTCCCATGATGCGATACTTTCCCGCACTCAAAGCGAGGAGCATATCCGCTCCTCCCATCACCGCATATTTTGCAGTCATTCCAGATCCCACCGCTGCCCCGATAATGTGACCGTTCACATTTACCTGAGCGCGGAGGTATCGAATCAGATACTCTCGGTCCACGGTTCTTACTCCTACTTATTATTCCGAAATAACAGAATTCTCTTCCGTTACTTTGTTCTCTTCTTTCTTCTTGCGTCTAGGTTTACGGCGATTCTTATGCGGTTTCGATTTCTTCTCGTTTGTATCCACTGCATCCGCTTCCTTATCGAGCTTTTCAACTTTTGCAGCTTTATCTGAGTTTTTCTTGCGCGTCTTCGATTCGTTCGATTCTTTCTCCTTAGCATCCTTTTCCTTCACTTCTTTCGAATCCTTGCTCTTGGATTTCTTAACCTTTGTGATGGAAGCTTTCGTTCCTTGTAAGCTGCGGCTTCTCGACACATTGATGCCACGCTTCTTCCAGAAGTCAACCACAACATCGAATCCGGTATCCTTGCTAATGATGACAAAATGCTCTTTGTCATTCTGCGAAATCTCAAAGCCTAGCCATGTTACAAGCTGGAAATCAAGAGCGTTCTTGCCGCCGCTTTTGATTGGCATGTACGTCTTCTTCACCTGGCTCTTCTCGAGCGCCTGATGGACTGGAATGCTAATGGTGCTGTGCTGCTCCGAATAGAAAATCAAGAGCTCATCCGTCGGACGAAGCTCGGGTAAGCCATCGAACCCGTTATTCGCAACGTTTTCAAAATCAATTAAATATTTCATTTATTTCCTTCTTTCTATATAGTCGTTTTCATTCCGGCGTGCCAGCATGTTCTCTGATGTGGAATTTCGGAGATTCGCCGAGCGTGCCATGTGTTTATAATTTTTGTTTTTGTCGTTTGAGTATATATTATAGCGTATTTTACTTTTAAATGAAAGTAAAGTGCCTCTAACACATATCACCTTCACCCATATTCCATCATTGTAAAGCCCGCCGAATGCTGATAATATTAGACTATACAGCCCAGGAAAGACATCCCGTTTGACACCAATGGTAGGAGATTGATTCACGATGCATTCAGCAAAATCAAGCAAAGAAAATATTTCAAGCAGTACTCCTCGCTCACCGCGAGTGAGATTTCAAATCATACTCATTCTCACCATGCTCGCCCTCATTGTGGCCGGCATCTTCTTCATCCGCTACGAAGCAAAGCATCAGATTGCCGGTCTCAGCCGAAAACCGCAGCTAACACTCTCCGGTGACTCCACCGTCACCCTGTATCCCGGCGATAAATTCCAAGACATGGGATACGAGGCGAAAAGCTTCACTGGCAAGGATCTGACTTCTCAGGTAAAAACAAGTGCAACCCTCGATAACTTCCGAGAAGACGGCACGATGTGGCTTGCCACCAACGGCAAAATCAAATATACCATCACGGATGGAGGAAACATCGTTACTAAGACGCGCACCATTCAGACGAAATACCATAAGCCGAACAAGGACTCAAAGACGTACGGGCACGGCATCGCGGTATGTATGTTCCATAACGTCTATGACCCGGAGAACCCACCGACAGACTTGAATACGAACTTTATCTCTACGGACGACCTCGAAGCCATTCTCAAACGACTCATCCGAGATGATTACTATTTCCCAACGTGGCAAGAGCTCCGCGATTACATTGATGGCAAGATTGAGCTGCCGACAAAATCTGTCGTTCTTACATTTGACGACTGTGCAAAGGGATTCCAGCAATACGGCATTCCGCTGCTGGAGAAGTATAATGTGCGTGCCACCAGCTTCGTCATCTGTGCAAAGAACGGTAAAGAAGTTCTAAAAAAGTTCAAAGATGTGAAGCACATCAATTTTCAATCCCACTCCTATAACATGCATCGTCCGGGTGGGAACATCGGACACGGCGGTATTTTCCCCGCATTGACACAAGAAGAAGGCGTCGAAGATCTGAAGAAATCCATCGAAATGCTGGGAAGCGGCGAGGCTTTCGCCTATCCGTTCGGCGATTATACAGAGACTTGCGAGGCTGCCGTCAAAGAAGCGGGCTTCTTGTGTGCCTTCACAACTGAATACGGTATGGTACATCCCGGAGACGACCCATACTTGCTTTCGCGAATTCGGATTAACGGTGGCACAACGGCAGATGATTTTATCAAAGCGATTACAGAAAGTTCCGACTCAGAATCTGATTCGTAATCAATTCCGAATCGCTTGACAGTTGCAAATTCAATCGCTATAATACCTTTCGAACGCCGGAGGGCGCGTTGCAAATAGAAGCAACAGCCGGATAAGGCAGACTGAGATGTCTGTGCTTATTCGGCTTTTTTAACGGCATTAATTCATTTCGGAATAGCATTTAGGGGGAGGATAGAACATGGACTTGCTAAATGGCAAGATTAAACCCACATATTTCAAATATCTCGCAGCTGCATTCGGCAGTGCGCTGATTACATCTATCTACTCTATCGTCGACATGGCGATGGTCGGACAATATCAAGGTCCAGACGGCACCGCTGCATTGGCAGTAGTCGCACCGGTGTGGAATATCATCTACAGCCTTGGGCTGCTCATGGGGATTGGCGGCAGCGTCATCTTCAGTACAAAACGCGGAAGCTCCGCGAAAAGCGACGGCACTGAAAATCAGTATTTCACCGCTGCAGTCATCGGCTCGGTCATTCTGTCCGTACTCGCATGGATTGGGCTACTACTATTTGAACGTCCAGTTCTCACATTCTTCGGTGCGAACGCCTCATTGCTGAAACTCGCAGAGATTTACATGATTCCCATCAAGTACGTCTTTCCACTGTTTCTCTTCAACCAGATGCTCGCCGCATTTCTGCGCAATGACGGAAACCCGACACTTGCGATGACCGGCGTACTATCCGGTGGAATCTTCAACATCTTCGGCGACTACTTCTTCGTCTTTACCTGTGACCAAGGAATTTTCGGCGCTGGACTCGCCACCGCAATCGGGTCCGCAATTTCTTTTATCGTCATGATGACACACTTCGTGAGCAAGAAGAACACGTTGCATCTGGTAAAACCACGTCGACTCGCCCACAGGCTCCGCAAGATTTCCGTCACCGGTTTCTCCACATTCTTCATCGACGTGGCAATGGGCATCTTGACGGTGCTCTTCAACCGCCAAATCATGAAATACCTCGGCTCCAACGCGTTATCTATCTACGGCCCGATTATCAACGTAAGCACATTCGTACAATGCTGTGCCTACAGCGTCGGACAAGCTTCGCAGCCGATTATCTCGACCAACTTCGGTGCCGGCAAGACAAATCGTATCCGCGAGACGCTTCACCTCGGCATCTGGACCACTGCCTTCTTTGGTGTATTCTGGACCGCGCTGAGCCTTGCGGTACCAAATCTGTACACGAGGATTTTCATGAGTCCGACTGCCGAAATTCTGACAATGGCACCGGCAATCATCCGCAAGTATTCCATCTCATTCTTGCTGCTACCGTTCAACATATTCTCTACGTACTACTTCCAGGCGATTATGCGCCCAAAAACAGCTTTCGTTGTCTCCGTCTCCCGAGGCCTCGTAATAAGTGGTCTGTTGATTATGCTCCTTCCAGTTCTGGTCAGTGCAGATGCCATCTGGTTCGCAATGCCGATTACGGAATTAGCGGTGACGATCTATGCAGCAATGGCAATGAGAACGCATACAAGAATGCTCGATGGAAACGAAACGATTTCCTAAAAAACACAAAACCCGGTAGCTCAAGCTACCGGGTTTATTTTATACACTTTACTATGCTGAATATCGATTCTCCGCATACATTGCAACTTGCTCGCGGGCATATCTCGGCTGCGGTGCTGAATAGTCCACCTCATCCAGATAACGGCTTGAACCGAAGCTAAAATAATCACGAACCGCTACGACTTTATCAGCCATAGAAACGATAAATGCCTCTTTGCAAGTTGGAACCTCCGGCGTTACCGGCCACATATGGGTGCGGATAATGTCCTTCGTTGTCTCGTTGAGTTCCGGAAGCAGACGCTCCGCTACCTCGACGGATTCCATCGGATGCTCGCGATAACATTCTTTATCGCTTTCAAATTTATCATCACGGCCCAGGATTCCAAGATCATGGCAAAGCGCACCGTGTACAACGGATTTACTGTCGGTCTGTACATGAATCTTCTTGAGTATATAGCATACCCAGATGCTGGCAGAAACAACGCGAAGCGTATGCATGCCAACCGAGCTTCTCTTGTGATGTCGCTGATTCATCGCCTGCTCGAATTCCGGTGATTCCATAATCTGATTGCCGTATTTATTCAAATAAGCTGTAACAACTTTGCCTGCCATAATACTCCTTTCTATCGAACGAAACTATGGTATTCCTAGTCCATGACGTCATGATGGCGTCTTTATGGTGAAATGCTGAAGTCACACACCGAATTTTCCATGAATTCTCTTGCGTCCTCGCATTCGGCAAATTGCCCTAACAGATTAATTTTACACCGATGTCTATGTATTTTGCAATAATATCTTCAATTAGCTTAGAGACATTCCTTCAGAATCGTTACAATCTCTTCCTATACATTACACCAGAAGATCTTTCTCATCAACCTTACAAATAATGCCAGTTGGCGTTACAAGAATTATTTCGGCAGATGCTTCTTGCTCGATTTTATCGTAAAGACGACCGGCACTCATGCTCTCTCCTAGCACGGTATATGGGCTATTTGCAACGTAACCGATTTTGCCCAGGCCTTCCAGTGTGACTTTGATGGCTTCTGTGTCAAGTTCATTGTCCGGCTCTTTGATCAGTTTCAGTTCCATTCCTTTCTCTAGAAATTTACTTCCGAAATAATGCTTTGTTCCTGTCAGTGTAATAAATATCTTTGCCATAATATGTACCTCATTTCTATGTTCAAAACATTTTCCTTCTTGATAGTTTCATTATATCGAGCAGAAATCGAGCAGCAAGGAAACTTCCGTAAAATGAGGTTCAATGGGAATAGTACGACCCAATATTGGCTCGAGGAAACGTGAAATCATGATATGTCCGTCTCAATTCTCATTTCAATCGCAAAAACAAAAAAGAAAAAGAGCGTACCGTCGGTACGCCCAGTTCCTGAATCTATAAGGTTTATGGTTAATGGTTGGCAATCTCACTGCTAAGGGCTATTCCCTTTAGCAACTATAATATACATCGAATTGGGCAAAATGAAAAACAGAAAGTCTTTGTATTCACACAAGCGTTTACTTGTGGTAGAATTAATAATAACAGTAAATTCTTTTTATCGAATCTTTACAACAACTTGACTTTAGGAAGCACACTAGTTGAATAATGCAGCATAGAGCAAGTTGTTAATAGAGAATTTGCACAAGGAAGGATGCAACATGACCAATAGCGAATTAGCATTTCTGGCACTGGCGGACACGCTCAACTTCACGAGAGCCGCAGAGCGTATTTTTATCACACAACAGGGACTCAGTGAACACATTAAGAAACTCGAACAGGAATACGACACGGTACTCGTTCGTCGAAAGCCGAAAGTACAACTCACCGAGCCAGGCATCGTATTACGCGACATGCTCATCCAGCAGCAAGCGATGGAGCACGACGTACGTCAGCGAATTTCCGAGATCAAAGTAGGTGATGCGGGCGAAGTTTCCGTTGGCATCAGTGTATCGCGTGTGCGTGCGTTCGCGCCGGATATCGTCATGAATTATCACCGAAAGCACCCAAATGTCCAAGTCCGAATTTATTCGGACATCACGATGAACTTGGAGGCGATGCTACTCAACAATAAACTTGATGCAATCGTTGCTGTTAATGCACAGTCGCACGAGAATTTGAATCGCGAAATTCTTTTTAACGACCCGGTCTATCTAGCTGTTCCGGATCACATCGCTCAGGAGCGAACGGGCGATGCAACCGTAGTGGATATTGAGGATTACGCCGATCTTCCATTTGTCCGCGATCTGCCAACCAGCACGACAAGTCTCATCATTGATCCGTTCCTGAAGAGTCGCAACATTGAGCTGAATAACATTATCAGCATCAGTGAATATGCCGTGCAAGCTGCGCTCAGCAAAGAATTCAACGCTGGCATTTTCTGTGCGAAATCATTTGCCTACTATAAAGAAGGTTCCATCGCAGAAGCAGGTCTGCGCACGCTTGAGCTCCGTGGTCTTGATAACAAGGTTGATATCAGCCTTTTCACCCTGAAGAATCGTCAGTATGCGCGCTGCGCTACCGACTTCTTCGACACGATTCGTGAATCCTTAGCGGAATTCTACGAGAAGGTTATGTAATTGGTCACACGGCCGATTTTTTTCGAGACGCCATATATAATCGTTTTCTCTGACACATCATACTTATGTTGACCATTCATCTCACAAAAAAGCCAAGGCACTTCACGAATGAAGTTGCCTTGGCTTTGATTTATTCAATTGTGCACATTAATTCGGTTGCACTATTTGATAAAAATGGATATTAACCAAAAGCAAACGCTGACACGCTAAAACTGTAAAACATAACAGAAAAATACAAAGAGCTCTTCTTTCCATCAACTTTATTGTCCATTGTATTATAGATTCCAAGCATGAAGAATGCTATTGCTGTGAAAATATATCCTAGCGGCTCATATTGAATTATAACAGCACATATAACAGAGGCTAGGAACACGACACTTATTAATATTCTCTTCGACATCACATTCCTCCTTTTTTTAAATGCACATTTCTCAATAACTGCATCTACCCCCAACACCTTTCCAAAGCGTTTTAGAGTATTTTGTTTTTCTCAGCACATTAATTATCGAAGTATTATGTTTTCTGGCTATACTTTTCGCTTTTTTAGACGGAAACATCTTATCGAAAATCTTGCTTTCTCTACACTAAAAAAGTGGTTCATCACACGATGAACCACTTCCATATTTTTATTCAAATGAATTCCCACTACTGATACAAGTTTGCAATTTCTTCCGCTAACGCATCAATCTGAGCAAGGCTGTCATCCGCCAATGCCGATTTGATGGTCACATTGTTCTCCAAGTAATGGAGTTCTTTGCTTGCCTCGAACTTCTTCTGCATCACCTTCGTTGCCGTCGGTGCCCATGTGCCGTTCTGGATAAAAGCAACATTTCGCTTCTGATAATTCCGTTCAGTTAGATGGTCGATGAATTGCTTCATGAATGGGAACACATCACCGTTATAAGTTGGGGTTGCAAGCACCAAAGTGTCATAGCGGAAAGCATCCTCAACGGCTTCAGCCATATCGCATCTCGCAAGATCACTGATCTCAACGATTTCAACACCCTTTTCCTGAAGTTTTTTCTGGAGAAGTTCTGCTGCCTGTTTCGTGTTACCATATACCGACGTGTAGCAGATGCATACACCTTTATCCTCTGGTGTGTAGCTCGACCACTTATCATACAGGTCAATGTAGTATCCCAAATTCTCCGTTAGCACAGGGCCATGGAGTGGGCAGATAATCTGAATATCTAGCGTTGCTGCTTTCTTCAGAACCGACTGCACCTGTGCACCGTATTTTCCAACAATACCGATGTAATATCTTCTCGCCTCGCATGCCCAGTCTTCCTCTGCATCAAGTGCACCGAATTTGCCGAATCCGTCCGCCGAGAACAGAATCTTCTCGCTGGATTCATATGTCATGATAACCTCTGGCCAGTGAACCATCGGGGCGAACACGAATGTCAATATATGACTTCCAAGTTCAAGCGTATCACCATCCACAACTTCCATCTTGTTCTTGAGCGCCATATTCGGGAAAAACTGTCCCATCATTGTGAACGTCTTCTTGTTTCCGATGACAGTTACATCTGGATATTGCTCTACAAACGCCTGAATCGATGCAGAATGATCCGGCTCCATGTGCTGTACCAGAAGATAGTCCGGCTGTGTTCCTGCCAGTGCCTCTTCCAGATTTGTTAGCCATTCCTCTGTGCGACTTTGGTCAATGGTATCCATTACAATCGTTTTATCATCTTTGATTACATAAGAATTGTAGGCCATGCCGTTCGGCACGACATACTGTCCCTCGAACAAATCCACATCGTGATCATTCGCGCCTACATAAATAACAGAATCTGTTACTTTTGAAATCATCTCTTTACCTCCTTATCATCAGAGCAGTCTTCCACTCGTTATTCAGTATTGTAACATATTCTAGGAGACATAAATGCTATAATCTAGTATCAGTTCATCACCTGTCACGATTTGCAATTAATTTTGCAATTAATATTGATAGGAATTTCAAAATAGCACAAAAAAAAGAAAGCTTCATACGAAGCTTTCTTTTTAGATTGGTCGGGATGGCGAGATTCGAACTCACGACCTTCTCGTCCCGAACGAGACGCCCTACCAAGCTGGGCCACATCCCGATAACGATTACGAGTTATATGGTATCACAAACACGCAATCGTTTCAAGTCATTTTATCATTGATTAAAGCATATCGCTAACACAAAGCACCTCATAGGAGCATTGAGCGTTCCACTGCTATAGTTCTCGTCTGCCTTCCACGGCTTTGAGGAGTGTCACTTCATCGGCGTATTCCAGGTCGCCGCCCACCGGAATACCGTGAGCGATTCTAGTTACTTTTATCCCGGATGGCTTCAGCAGACGCGAAATGTACATCGCAGTCGCTTCGCCCTCGATGTTCGGATTTGTTGCAATGATGACTTCCTCGACATCGGGTTCATTCTGCAAGCGAACAATCAGCGATTTGAGGTTGATGTCTGCCGGGCCAACGCCTTCCACAGGAGAAATGGCTCCATGTAGTACATGATAGCGACCGTTGAATTCACGAATGCGTTCCATCGCAAGTACGTCCTGTGGCGACTCCACCACGCAAATTACGTGTGGGTCACGCTGCGTATCCGAACAGATAGCACACGGATCTTCGTCCGTCAAATTTCCGCACACCGAACAGTACCGAAGGCTGCGCTTCGCATCGGAGATTGCACTTGCGAGGCTTTCGACTTCATGCTCGTCTAACGACAATACATGAAACGCAAGCCTTTGTGCCGTCTTTCCGCCGATTCCCGGCAGCTTCGAAAATTCGTTAATCAATCGATTTAAAGGCTTCGGATATTGCCTCATCCTGCACCTCCTAGAGTCCTGGGATTCCCAGACCTCCAAGGCCTCCAGTGATTTTGCTCATTTCCTGTTCAACAATGGTATCCACCTGTCTCATGCCCTCGTTGATTGCCGCAATCAGCAAATCCTGCAGCATTTCAACATCATCCGGATCCACCACATCTTTGTCGATGTTGAGCTTAGTAATTTCCTTGTTACCGTTGATTACAACTTCAACCGCACCGCCGCCAGCAGTAGAAGTGAATTCGCGCGCAGCCAAATCCGCCTGAGTCTCTTCCATCTCACGCTGCATCGCCTGCATCTGCTTCAGCTGCTTCTGCATGTCGTTGCCGCTTACCTTGGTCTTTCTCTTACCAGCTCTCATTCCTTTGCCCATAATTCTAATTCCTCTCTTCTTTATATATTTGCTAAAAATAAATTTTATTCGACTACATTCACCGTCATTCCGAACAGTGAACTAGCTTCCTCTGCAATTTCACTTGCCACATCATCTTCGCTCTGCATCTCTTCGACATAATCAGTTGTATTCGCACTATTTGCCGGTGCAGTTGCAGATGTGTTCTGATTTTCAGAAGGAATTCCATTTGGAAAACCTGTCACCGGTGCTGCATCGATATTCATACGTGTCTGCGTATCCGGCATGACTGCAGTTGCTGTCGTTGCCGGATTGGTTACGATGCCGTCATCCGGACGAAGCACGACAAATGTTCCATCTCCGTAGAGTTTTCTTGCCGCACGTAGAATGTCTTCCTTGTGTGACTCTGCCGTTTTTAATTTGTTCGGTTTCACCTTAATGATAATCTCACCATTGCGGTATTCATCAATTCGGCTGTTGCTTCCAATGATTACACGGAAGCTGACCATTCCATCACCGGCTACTTCGTCAACAATTTGGCTCCACATGGTATCGAGATCATACATCGCCATTACGGGTTCTACCGGTGCCGTTTGAGTCGCCCAAGTCGCTTCTGCCGTTGATTCCACTTGTGCTGTTTCATTTACCGATGCACCAGTCATCGGAGCGCTTGTCTGAATAGTTTCAGCGGATGGTGCACTTGATGTCGTTGTACTTGCTTGTGCACTAGCAGTTGTCACTGAAGTATCCACTGGGGATGTTTCATTCATAGTCGTCGTTACCACTGGTGCTTCTCTCACCGGCGTTTGAGCTGTAGGTGCTACGCTTTGTTTTTGTGCAACGCTCTGACTACTCTGTCCTTGCGGAACCACCGAATCTACAGACGCTGGCATTACCATTCTTGGCATCAAATTCGTTGCAGTCTTCGGTGCAAGCTTCAGAATCGCTTCTACCCGGGAAGACGGTCTCGCTTCGCCATTCATCAAATGGAGAATTGCTGTCTCCAGGAGAATCTGTGGTTGTGTCGAGTATTTCCCAAGATTCACATATTCCGCAAGCAGCCGAATGGCTTGCTCGATGGTCTTTCCATCCAACTGACTGGATTGCGCTCTCAAGCGAGTTACATTCTCTTCGGAAACACTTAGAACTCCTTCCGTATTATCTACATATTTGGATACCATCAAATTGCGATAATGCATCATCCAATCGGAGAGCATCAATTTGGCGTCCTTGCCACTTTGAATCATCTGATTCACCGCAGACAGCGCACGTCCCATATCCCGTTCGATAACCGCTTGCGTCAACTCCAAATAGAATGGCAATCCCGCAACGCCGATATAGTCTTGAATTTCTTTGACATCCAGTTTCTCATCACCGCCACTGATGCACTGTTCTAGAATGCTGAGCGCATCGCGAACCGAACCGTCTGCTTTCTGTGCAACCAGTGAAAGCGCATCATCGGTGATATTGATGTTCTTTCGCTCACAAATGCGGCGCATGCCATCCATCAAGTCTGTTTCAGATACGCGACGGAAGTCCAATCTCATACAGCGGGACCGAATCGTCTCACGAACTTTCTCCGGATCCGTCGTCGCCAAAATAAATTTGACGTGTTCCGGCGGTTCCTCCAGCGTTTTTAGGAATGCATTCTCTGCAGATTGAGAAAGCATGTGAACCTCATCGATGATGTAGACTTTATATTTGCTGAACATTGGAGGAAATTGGCAAGTATCGATTAACTCTCGAATTTGAGAAACCGAGTTATTGGATGCCGCATCGAGTTCTACCACATCGAGAAAACGGCCTTCTTTAATCGCTTTGCAATTCTCACATTCTCCACACGGAAGATTTCCATCGGCCGGTGTTCCGGTGCAGTTCAGCGCTTTCGCCAGGATTCTCGCAGTTGTGGTTTTACCCGTTCCGCGCGTTCCGGTAAAAAGATATGTCTGACGAACGGTATCTGTCCTTATTTGATTTTGAAGAATTTTGACAATATGCTTCTGGCCGATGATTTCATCGAACCGCTCCGGCCGCTCGGACCGATATAACGCTAAATGCATCCATTCCTCCTATAACATAGACAACGCCCTTAGATAACCTGCAGTTTCCGAGGAGACGAGTCTGCGGCACACGATGCGAACCGCTTATTGCTGCTTCCTCTCGGACCTGACAAGATTCACAGAGCACCATTGCGCAGGGCCCCCTCACTGCAGGTTATCTAAGAGCGTATTATCTTATTCGATAGCACGACATTTATTATATAATTTATGACTTTTGATGTCAACGAAAGCGGAGATGCTCGCTTTCGCGAGAATCTCTCCGCTTTTTTTCAAGAAATATAATTCAACGAATGAATAGAAATCTCCATTTAAATGATTTCTGGAGTTATGAATGTTACGCTCTCAGCATCGATCCGAGGAACTCCTTCAAGCGGTCACTCTTCGGATTCTCGAAAATCTCGCTTGGTGTTCCCTGTTCGACAATCTGCCCCTGATTCATGAAGATGACGCGGTCTGCGACTTCCTTCGCAAAGCCCATCTCGTGTGTTACAACAATCATCGTGATATGCTCCGAAGAGAGTTTCTTCATAACGTTCAGAACTTCGCCCGTAATTTCCGGATCGAGAGCGGATGTCGGCTCATCGAAAAGCATAATTTCCGGATCCATTGCCAGACCTCTTGCAATCGCAACGCGCTGTTTCTGTCCACCCGAAAGCTGACCTGGAAATGCGTCTTTCTTATCCGGTAATCCAACCATCTCCAGAAGCTCCATTCCGCGCTTCTCTGCGTCTTCCTTGGATATGCCCTTCACCTTAATCGGTGCATAGGCAATATTCTTTAGACACGTCATGTGTGGGAATAAGTTAAAATGCTGGAAGACCATTCCGGTCTCCGCGCACAACTTCCGAAGTTCCTGGTCGGACAAATAGTTCGCCTCCAATTGACCATTCTTCTCTCGTTTCTGACCACGTTCAGAATCGGCAAAGGTCTGACCTTTTAGGGTAATGCTTCCTTCGGTAATCCTTGTCAAGGCATTAATGCAGCGAAGCAGCGTACTTTTACCCGAACCGGACGGACCGATAATTGCAACCGTCTCCCCTTTATCGACAGTCAAATCCACATGGTTGAGTGCGCGGCATCCGGAATATTCTTTGACAATGTCTTTCATTTCAAGCAGTGCCATGCTACGCCTCCTTTCCGTCGTAGAGCGACGCCTTCTTCTCGAGTTTCTCTAGGAGATATGTGATGAGGAACGAGAAAAGCAAATACATGAGTGCGGCAATTACGTATGCCATCAAGGAACCATCCCGGTTAACGATGCTCTTGGAGACTTTCATGATGTCGGCAAGTGCAATCGCAGAGCCCAGCGCTGTGTCCTTAACGAGCACGATGATTTCGTTCGAAACCGGTGGGATGACAATGCGGAAAGTCTGTGGGAGCACAATTCCGAACAGTGTCTGGCGACGGCTCAGTCCCAGCGAATGCGCTGCTTCATATTGTCCGATATCGATGCTCTTCATTCCGCCTCGGTAGATTTCCGCAAAATATGCTGCGTAATTCAGTGAGAATGTCAACACTGCCGTCGGGAATGCATCCATTCGAATGTTCAAACAGATTGGGAAGAAGAAGTAGAAGAAAAAGAGCTGAAGCATCAGCGGTGTTCCTCTAAAAATAAGTACGTATACTTTGCAGAACCAGCGAATCGGCACCAGTTTGCTGTTCTCCCCCAGTGCAATCGGCAGTCCGAGTGGCAATGAGAAAACAAGCGTCAATGCGAACAGCTCCAACGAAATCACTGCTCCTTGAAGCAGTGCCGGAATAATGGTCTGAATGTAATCCATGAAATAACTCCTTACACGGGTATCAGCGAGCCGAGGCCCGCTGATACCGAAATTTGATTTTATTTAGCCTAATCGTCATATCCTTCATTGATAATCAGGTCTGCACCCTCGCCGAACCACTTCTCACAAATCTTCTTTGCAGTTCCGTCATCAATGCACTCCTGAATCGCATCGTTCACTTTCGAAGCCAACTCTGTATCCCCCTTACGGAATCCGACTGCATATTTATCTGCGCCGAAGTTGAAATCCGACTGATACAGCTTCGTCTTATTCTTGTTGTTATACAGTGCATAAACCTCATCAATTACGATGACATCAATACGTCCCGCCTTCATATCGAGAATCGCCTCGTCATATGTCGAATACTCGGAAACGTTGTCCTGAAACGAATCATAATTCTTATCTGCCTGCATTGCCTCGAGCGCCGCGGAATCAGCTTGTGTGCCGACCTTGTAATTCTTTAGATCCTTACTGCTCTTAACATTAATGCTCTTATCCAGCGACATCACAAGAATCTTATTGTCAAAATATTTGTTCGAAAGCGTCATGCTCTCCTGACGTTCTTCTGTCGCCGACATACCGTTCCAAATACAATCGATATTCTTGGACTTGAGTTCTGCCTCTTTCGCATCCCAGTCAATTGGCTGGAATTCAACCTTGAGTCCGAGTTTCTTGCAAACCGCCTTCGCCAGATCGATATCAACACCAACCAGATTATCCTTCTTATCGCGGAATCCCATCGGCGCAAACGTATCATCCAGCCCGACAACCAAAGTCCCCTTATCCTCGATATACGAGTAATCCGAATCATCACTCGATCCACAACCGGTGAGCACGATCAGCCCGAGCACCAAAGCCAAAGCACTTACAACATACGCTAATTTCTTCATCTCATTCACCTAATCCCTCTCGTAAAAATAAATTTCTTTTCATCCAACGTTACCGACTCGGCATATAATTGTCGGTCCAAAAGATTCCAGTTTCAAACTATTTCGACGCATTCACTTTCGCGAAAGTCAACCGATTGATCCGACGTCTCATCGCTTTATCATGCTAAAGTATTATCATGATAGTGTTATGATAACAGAGGACTCCATTGGTGTCAAGATTTTATTGTTTTAAATACAAAAATATTACTACAAAATTAAAAAAATCCACAAGCGCGGCCAAAGGAACGCTCGTGGATGAATTCTCGAGTCTGTTATTCTATTGAATTTGTTTTTAGCTAATCTGAGTAAGTAATGAACTACTTGCTCTCCAGATATTTGTATACATACGCAGCCAACGCAGCACCTACTAGCGGAGCCAGGATGAATACCCATACCTGAGTGATTGGAGTAGTGTTTCCAGTGATTGCGGCAACAATTGCCGGTCCAATGGAACGAGCTGGGTTAACCGATGTCCCAGTCAAGCCAATTCCGAAGATATGAACGAAAGTCAGAGTCAGACCGATTACCAGACCACCAAAGGAACCGTGACTGAAATTGGACGATGTCACTCCAAGAATTGCGGTAACGAATACAAATGTCAGAACAACTTCAACGAGGAAAGCTGCTCCAGCGCTGCCGCTGACACCGGCAAAGCCGTTTGTCCCAAGGCCACCAGTCATATCTGTTACACCACCGAGACTGAAGATTGCGGACAGCAATCCAGCACCCGCAAGTGCTCCAAGGCACTGAGCGATTACGTAACCGATGAAATCCTTCTTGGTCATTCCGCCATTAATGAGAACGCCCAAAGAAACAGCGGGGTTAATGTGACAACCCGAAATGTTTCCGATGGAGTATGCCATCGCAACGATAGACAGGCCAAATGCGAGTGCGGTCAGGATGTAGCCGCATCCGGATGCGGCATTACAGCCTACGAGCATTGCGGTACCACAACCGAACGTTGTAAGCACCATAGTACCGATAAATTCGGCAATGTACTTCTTTGAATTCATGATTTTCTCCTTATATTCTTCCTAACTTTTGAAAAAAAGACTTCACCATGATAACGAAGTTCATCGCCGCTTTCAAGGGAAACTCCCTCAACAGACCATTAAACGGCACGAATTTTCTACTTCTTCTCGAGATATTTTTGCAGGGTGCTCGGCGTCATTTTACTGATTTCGATGTACTCAATTTGGTTGATGTCAAAGAGAATACAGCCACAATGCCCCTTGAATGTCGGAAAGCAAAGAATCTTTAAATACGTATCTATTTCCGGACTGTAATCCGTCATTTCCACCGTCTCCGAAAGCAATGCCGCACGTTCATATCCCGTCAGCCATTTCGAATCCATATTGCTAAAAATACTTCCGAAAGAATATCCAATCAACCGATCCAGCGGAATTCGTTCGAGTCTCGCAAGTGCTTCGTTGCCATACCGAAAAATCCAATCGACCGCGTGATTCTCGTTGTCAAAAATCATTTCAATATCTGCAAATGCAAATGGCATATTATCGAAGCTGGCATAATGGGCTTTATATTCTGTCCTTGTGCTTGGCACTTCATCCGCATCGAACGTTTCAACAAATTCATTCATCACTTTATTGAACTGTTCGATGATACTGTTTTTCTTTCGAATGGTGTAATCTAAGCTATCGCCATTATTCAGATTCACTTTATCCGTAATACTTCGAATTGCCACTGCAGACACGATGCAACCACGGTTAATTTTGATGAATGTATTATCGAGACTCTTTTCAATTTCCGACAAGGGGGTCCTGGTCGGAAGCACCTCGTTTCCGGAAGTGTGAACTTCCGCAACTTTCCTCTGCATCAGAATATAGTTGATAGAGTTGACACTGAGAATCATTTTCTTTCGATTCGATGTAATAGTGATATATCCCTTATCTTGCATAAATTTCTCCCACCTGCAAATTAATACATAATACTAATCAAAATACAAATAAGACGCACTTACGCGATGCGATTCCGATATTTAGATTATATAACTTCCTAAATTATACATCAAAAAACGCCCTTGGATAACCTGCGGTTCCCAAAAGGCTTGACTGCGGCACAAGGACGGATCCACTTATTGCTGCTCCCTCTCGGGCCTGACAAGGTTCGCAGACGTCCCTTGCGCAGGGCCCCCTGTTCGCCGCAAGTTATCTAAAGACGTTTTCTATTGATTCTATTTTAAGTATCGTCTCTCGTATGTTTCTTGCCGAAATGAGTTCATCCAAACTCTCATACAAGAATTATTTTAAAAAGATATATAACCAGGAGCGGGTTGAACCCGCTCCCGAATATATGCATCTTATACCAGCTCGAGATATACGACTTC
>CAVFWT010000038.1:0-20905 GCA_963626305.1 bacterium
GACGTTATCTGGGGCGACCTCGATGTTATGTTCATCGACATGCCACCGGGAACCGGAGATGTTCCGCTGACGATTTTCCAGTCTATTCCGATTGATGGCATCATCATTGTCACATCGCCACAGGAACTCGTATCCATGATTGTCGAGAAGGCGATGAACATGGCAAATATGATGAACGTGCCAATCCTTGGACTCGTTGAAAACATGAGCTATCTGGAATGCCCGGATTGCGGTAAGAAGATTGAAGTCTTCGGACCAAGTTCGGTGGATGCAATTGCAGAACAGTATGGTGTTCGCGTTATCGACAAGCTGCCAATGGATCCGAAGATGGCAATGCTGAGCGACGCTGGCCGCATCGAATTCCACGAGAGCAAGGGAATGGAACCGTTGGTAGATATCCTTGCGGAAATGGGACTCGAAATTTAAGCAAATATTGAGTAGCTTGATTGTGTGATGCAGAGGGCGGAATTCGCTGCGGAGTTATGCCGCATAATTCACCGCCTAATACCGCAAGAATTGCAGGAGAAATTCGACTTAGAGTCCTTGATTTTCAAAGGAAAACGGGCGACGAATTTCTTTAACAAAATTTGATAATTTCTGGATTAAATTATGCTTGACTTCTTTAAGGGGCCAAGTATAATTTTTATTGTTGAGTTTACAAATACTAAACTTTAGACTTAGTATTTTATTCTTCAAAAGGAAAGAGGTTTATATGGAAATTGGAGAGAAAATCCGCCTGCTTCGCATTGAACGAGGACTGACGCAGGAAGAATTGGCGGATCGAGCAGAACTGTCCAAAGGCTTTATTTCTCAGATAGAAAGGGACCTGACATCCCCGTCCATTACGACGCTGGAAGATATCCTCATCTGCCTGGGAACAGACTGTGGAGAGTTCTTCGCGACGACGACCAGACCGCAGGTGGTCTTCTCGGACGAAGACTATTTTGTAAAAGAAGATCCAGATCGGCGCAGCCGTATCGAGTGGATTGTGCCAAATGCACAGAAGAATGAGATGGAACCAATCCGTCTGACGCTGGAACCCGGCGGCTCGACGATGCCGGACAACCCTCATGAAGGGGAGGAATTCGGATATGTCATTCGCGGAACCATCGAAGTGCATATCGGCAAAGAACAGTATAAAGTGCGAAAGGGAGAGAGTTTCTACTTCTATCCGGATCGTGAACATTATGTTAGCTCCGCCAAAGGCGCAGAAATCATCTGGGTGAGCACGCCACCGAGCTTCTAGAACTATGTTTAATCCAACCGAGCGATAATCGCTTCTATTTTTAAGGAGGAAAATATCATTGGCAGAATTAATCAGACTGGAAAACATCCGCAAATCGTACGATAACCAGGAAGTCCTCAAGGATATCACGATTTCCATTCAGGAAAAAGAATTTGTCACCTTGCTGGGACCGTCCGGTTGCGGAAAGACCACGACGCTCCGAATCCTCGGCGGATTCGAGACACCGGACAGCGGCCGCGTTCTCTTCGATGGAAAAGATATTACCAATCTACCTCCCAACGAAAGAAATCTGAACACCGTATTCCAGAGCTACGCCTTGTTCCCGCACATGACCGTCGGCGACAATGTTGCGTTTGGCCTTCGTGTCAAAGGAATGAACGAAGCAGACATTAAAGAGAAAGTCCGCTATGGACTTCACCTCGTTAATTTGGACGGATATGAGAACCGCAAAATCGCTCAGATGTCCGGCGGACAACAGCAGCGAGTAGCGATGGCACGCGCCATCGTGAATGAACCGAAGGTTCTGCTTCTCGATGAGCCACTCGGCGCATTGGACTTGAAACTGAGACAGGAGATGCAATACGAACTCGTTCGCCTGAAGAACGAGCTGGGCATTACCTTCATCTACGTAACGCACGATCAGGAAGAAGCACTGACCATGTCGGACAAAGTCATCGTCATGAACAATGGCCATATTCAGCAAGAAGGCACCCCGGAGGAAATCTACAACGAACCGGAGAATGCTTTTGTCGCAGATTTCATCGGTGATAGCAACATCCTGTCCGGAAAGATGGTGGAAGATTATCTGGTGCGCATTCACGATATCGATTTCCCTTGTATCGATGGCCGCGAGAATGGATTTATGCCGGGACAGGAAGTGGATGTACTAATCCGCCCCGAAGATTTGGAAATCCATCCGGCTGGAGAAGGAATTGTGGATGCCAAGATTACCAGCAAACTTTTTATCGGCATGCATTACGAGATGCTCGCGCAAGCCGAACGCGAAGATGCATTTGAATGGCTCCTTCAAAATTACGATTCCTATGAAGTTGGCACAACTGTCGGCTTATACGTGCGTCCGGAGAATATCCAGATCATGCACAAGCCGAAGACACACGAAGAGGAGGCAATCGAAATTGACATTTAGTAAGAAATGGTCGGCACCGTTCATTGTCTTCGTGATTGCCGGAACGGTTATTCCGATTCTTTCCATCGCCTATTACGGGTTCACACAGCGCGATGGCGGATTTACACTAAGCAACATCACGGCGATGTTCTCAGCAAACCACCTGCAAGCCCTGGGACTCTCTTTGCTTCTCGCAGTAGTCAGCACGGCGGTCTGTTTGATTATCGCGTTCCCGATGGCGATGATTCTGAAAGATAGCCGCTTCGGTAAGCAAGGTTTCACTATTTTTGTCATCATCTTGCCGATGTGGATGAACTTTCTGCTTCGCACGATGGCGTGGCAGGTGCTCCTCGAGCGCGCAGGCGTTATCAACAGCATTTTGCAGGCACTCGGTTTCCCAAGACAGGAAATGATGAACACACCAGGCGCAGTAGTGCTCGGCATGGTATATGATTTCCTGCCGTTCATGATTCTGCCGATTTACAATGCTGTGATAAAAATAGACGATCGCCTGATTGAGGCTGCGTACGACCTTGGCGCGAAGAAAGGCTATGTGTATCGCAAAGTCATTTTGCCACTGAGTGTTCCGGGAATTGTCAGCGGAATTACGATGGTGTTCATTCCTGCATTGACGACATTCGTTATTTCCAACATGCTGGGTGGCGGTAAGGTCAACCTGATTGGAAATATCATCGAACAGGAATTTACCGTGAACTCCAACTGGTATTTGGGATCGGGTCTGTCCTTGGTAATGATGGTCTTCATTATTATCAGCATGGTGCTCCTAGAGAAATTTGATAAGACAGGGGAGGGAACGTTCATATGAAAAAAGTATTTGGCAACATTTACATCGTTATCATCATGCTGTTTCTCTACCTGCCAATATTGACACTGATTGTCCTTTCGTTCAACGAAGCGAAATCCATGTCCGTATTCACTCGCTTCAGCTTGAAATGGTACGGAGAGATGTTCCGGAGCAAGCTGATCCTGGGCGCAGTGGTGAACACGTTCTCGATTGCCCTTCTTGCAGCACTAATCGCAACGATTATTGGAACAATGGCGGTCATCGGCATCGACAGTATGAGAACACGCACGCAGAACATCCTTCTGGCATTCAATAACATTCCGATGCTCAATGCGGACATCGTAACCGGAATCGCATTGATGCTTTCTTTCTTGATGTTCGGAATTTCGCTGGGATATTGCACGATTCTATTCTCCCACGTGACATTTTGCATTCCGTATGTCATTTTGTCTGTACGACCGAGAATGAATAAGTCGACCGATACGCTCTTTGAAGCAGCGATGGACCTTGGTGCCTCGCGATCCTATGCGTTCCGTAAAGTGGTTTTACCAGAATTGTTTCCCGGTATTGTGTCGGGGTTCCTTCTGTCCTTCACGATGTCCATCGATGACTTTATCGTGACACACTTCACTCGCGGAGCCGGAATCAACACGATTTCCACGCTGATCTACTCAGAGGTGAAAATCGGAATTCGCCCATCCCTGTATGCGCTGTCCACGGTGATCTTCGTCATCGCCTTTGTGGTATTGCTGATTGTGAACTTCAACAATATGAAAAGAGAAAGGAAGATGGCATAGAGAATGAAGAAATGTAAATGGTTATTGGCAGTCGTTGTACTGCTGATGGGGATTCTCTGTACGGGGTGCCGGAGCGGAGAGAACGGCGAAGTCTACATCTATAGTTACGGCGATTACTTCGATCAGGAGACTATCGCGGCATTCGAAGAGGAGACCGGAATCCGCGTGATTCAGGACACGTTCGATACCGCCGAAGAGATGTATCCGGTCATCGAGAAAGGCACGGCCGATTACGATGTTGTGGTAACTTCCGACTACATGATTGAGAAGATGAAGTCGAATGACCTTCTACTCAAGCTGGATAAAAGCAATATTCCGGCCCTCAAGAACATCGACTCCACGTACATGAAGAAGTCCGAATCCTTCGATCCGGGAAATCAATACGCTGTTCCGTACATGGTCGGGGTTGCCGGAATCATCTACAATAAGAAGATGGTAGGAGACGTCAAGATTGATTCTTGGGCGGATCTTTGGAATGAAAAGTTCAAAGACAGTCTGGTAATGCCAGATAGCGTGCGCGATGATTTCATGATTGCGCTTCGCCTGCTGGGATACGATCAGAATACGACAAGCGAGAGTGAAATCAAGGAAGCCGCGAAACTCCTCAAGAAGCAGAAGCCACTTGTGTACAAGTACGCGAACGATTCCGCACGAGATTTGCTCGCCGATGGATCGGCGGCAATTGGCGTTGTCTGGAACGGTGAATACATCTACACGAAGGAACTCAATCCAGACGTGGAATTCGTGGTACCGAAGGAAGGAACCGAGTTTTTCATCGATTCATTCGTCATCCCGAAGACGTCGAAGAACAAAGAGAATGCAGAGGCATTCATCAATTACATGTGCAAAGCCAAGGTCGCAAAGCAGAACTTTGATTATTTGCACTATACGACGCCAAACGCGGCTGCGAAGAAATTAATCGATAAGGAATATACCAGTGATGAAGCGGTATTCCCAACGTCGAAGACGCTGAACAACTGCAGCGTTCTCAAATCCCTTGATGCAGACACGACTGATTTGTACAGTAAATACTGGAAAGAAGTCAAAGCGAAATAATCGTCGGTACGCAAATTAAAATAATATGCAGAATAATACAATGATAAGAAACGGTCTCACATTTGCTGCGAGACTGTTTTTTTGTATCTGTAATAAATATGGCAAAACAAAAGTCCTCGTATTGAATGCGAGGACTTTGTTTCTATCGTTTGCTATTTCTTAAGTGCGTCAATCAGCTCGCCGAGGAGTGGTTCGAATTTTACGCCGTACCAGTGGTCTGGATCATCAATTGTATTCTTGATGCAAGCGAGTGTGTAATCCGCAGCGATTTTCGCTGCGTCATCTTCGTTGCAGCCGTGCATGTAGGCACCGACGAAGGACGAAGAGAACACGTCTCCAGTTCCGTGACATGTGCGGTCAAGCTTCTGGTGTTTGTAGTAACTGCTTGTACCGTCCTTATGGCTGACCAGAACGCCTGTGGTCGACGGCTCATAGCTGACGCCAGTCAGAATGACCATCTCAGGTCCGAACTCGTGAAGTTTCGCAACCATTTCGTTGGTGTACGACTCATCATAGCTTTCGCGGTAATCCGTTCCCGTAAGGAGTGCGGCTTCCGTGATGTTCGGCAGAATGATATCGGCGGAAGCGACAAGCTCTTTCATCGATTCGACGAATGCGCTATCGAATGCCGGATACAGATGCCCTCTATCTGCCATGACAGGATCGACGATTTTCTTCCCACCCGGCACGAGCAGATGGTCAAAAATATTTTTCACCATATCGATCTGCTCCGCACTGCCGAGGTATCCGGTATACACCGCTTCGAAGCGAATGCCTTCCTTCTGCCAGTGCTTTTCGATTGCCGGAATGTCTTGCGTTAAGTCACGGTTGGTGAAACCTTCAAATCCAACGGTGTGTGTCGAAAGCACCGCCGATGGGAGAATGGCCGTTTCAAGTCCGCAAGCGGACAGAATCGGAAGTGCGACTGTGAGGGAACATTGTCCTACACAGGATATATCTTGGATAGTTAAGATTCTCTTGTAACTCATCGAAGTTCCTCTTTTCTCTACATATCATATGTATGTGATTGTACTCCTCAAAATTGAACAATAAAATAGACAGTTCAGGGTCAGTTTCATCATAACAGAATGCGTTATGTTCAGAATTCGTGAAGTCCTTAATCACACAAAAAACACAAAAAACTTCAATTACATCGTTGACTAATTTGGAAAAGGCGAGTACACTATAGACAGTGATTAGCACTCCGACGAGTTGAGTGCTAACAAAGAAAAAGAGAAGGAGGCAAAGCAATGGATTTAACAGAAAGAAAATTGCAAATCCTTCAGGCTATCATTACGGATTATGTGCAGAACGCAGAACCGGTTGGCTCCCGTTCCATCGCAAAGAAATATGATTTCGGACTCAGTCCGGCTACCATCCGAAATGAGATGGCAGACCTGGAAGAGATGGGTTATTTGACACATCCGCACACATCGGCGGGAAGAGTTCCTTCTAACAAAGCATATCGATTGTATGTGAACGATATGATGAAGAAGCAAGATCTGTCGGTGCAAGAGAAGAAAGCGATTAATGAGCGCCTTCAGGTGGATCGTCAAGAATTCGATGCGACGATTCGTCACGCCGCACAGCTGCTATCGGATATTACGAAGCTTGCGTCGTTTGCGATGACTCCATCCAACAGTCAGGATACGCTCAAGTTCATTCGACTTCTTCCAATCGACGATGACAAAATCGTCCTGATGATTGTATCGGACAGCGGAAAGGTGACGAACACGACGTTGCATACCAACGTTCCGTACACGGGAGAAGCGTTAGAGATTCTCAGTAAGACTATGACGCATCACTACAAGGGTCATACGATTGATGATGTTCTTCGGAATTCCATCATCGAAGATGTTGGAACGGATCTTGGTGCGCTGAGCGCATTGGCTGGTGACGTCATGCCGAACTTCATGAAAACGCTGGAGGAAATGCTTAATGTCAACCTCTACATGGAAGGGCTGACGAACATTTTCAACATTCCGGAGTACAGCGATTTGGATCGCGCGAAATCGTTCCTCGAGCTGGTGAGCCGCAAAGAGGATTTCACAAGAGATATCTTGAACCGAGATAACGGCGTGATTGTTACCATCGGCGATGAGAATAGTGAGCAGTCCATGAAGGACAGTTCCGTGATTACTGCAACGTATCATGTGAACGGTAAGTTAGTAGGTAAGATTGGCGTAATCGGACCGACGAGAATGAATTACAGTGAGGTCACTTCCATTATGGAATACCTGACCAACAACCTCAGTCGTTCGTTTATGTTGAATAGAGGAAAGGATGATGCAGAAGATGAGTGAAGAGCAGAAGAAAGATGCGCAGACTCCAGAAATGGAGGATGTAACAGAAGATAAAAACACAAACGCATCGGAAACCGCTGCCGATGATGCGAACGCAGAAGGCACTGCAGAAGCATCGGAAGAGCAGACAGAAGATGCCGCTTCAAAGGATGAAGCTTCCGAAGAGACCAAAGACGACGATAAGAATGACAAATACGTTCGTCTTATGGCGGAGTTTCAGAACTATAAGAAGCGCGTAGCAAAGGAAAAAAGTGACATTCGCGAATACGCAACCGAGAAGCTGATTACAGAACTTCTGACCGTGCTGGATAACTTCGAGAGAGCCCTAGCGGCAAACGTTGAGAACGATCCAGCCGGATATGCAAAGGGAATGGAGCTTATTTTTACCCAGATGAAGACCGAACTTGAGAAGAACGGTCTGGCAGAGGTGGAATCCGAAGGACAGGACTTCGATCCGATGAAACACAATGCAGTGATGACAGAGGAGAATGAAGAACTGGAGAGCGGGAAGGTCAGCAAGGTCCTGCAGAAAGGATATTCGCTGAATGACAAAGTAATTCGACCGGCAATGGTCGCAGTAACAAAGTAATAATTTTCTAGGAAGGAAAGGTAATAAAAATGAGCAAAGTAATTGGAATTGATTTAGGAACAACAAACAGCTGTGTCGCTGTACTGGAAGGTGGAGAACCTACTGTTATCGCAAACGCAGAGGGTGCAAGAACAACCCCATCGGTAGTCGCATTCACTAAGAATGGTGAGAGACTGGTTGGTGAGACGGCAAAAAGACAGGCAATCACGAACCCAGACAGAACAATCGCATCCATTAAGAGACATATGGGTGAAGATTATCACGTAGAAATCGACGGAAAGAAATATACTCCCCAGGACATTTCCGCAATGATTCTGGCAAAACTGAAGGCTGATGCAGAGAGCTATCTGGGCGAGAAGGTAAGCGAAGCAGTTATCACTGTACCGGCTTACTTCTCTGATGCACAGAAGCAGGCAACCAAGGATGCTGGTAAGATTGCAGGTCTGGAAGTAAAGAGAATCATCAACGAGCCAACTGCTGCATCTCTGGCATACGGCCTGGACAAGGCAGATGGATCTCAGAAGATTCTGGTATACGACCTGGGCGGCGGTACATTCGATGTATCCGTATTGGAACTGGGCGATGGCGTATTCGAAGTACTGGCTACCAACGGTGATACACACCTGGGCGGTGATGACTTCGATAACAAGATTATGGACTTCCTGGCTGATTCGTTCCAGAAGGAACACGGCGTCGATCTGAGAACGGACAACATGGCTCTTCAGAGATTGAAGGAAGCGGCAGAAAAGGCAAAGAAGGAACTGTCTAGCGCACAGACGACAAAGATCAACCTGCCATTCATCACCGTAACTGCCGATGGTCCGCTGCACATGGATATGGATCTCACAAGAGCAAAGTTCGATCAGCTGACTTCGGACCTGGTAGACCGCTCTATCGAGCCAATGAACAAGGCAATGAAGGATGCTGGCGTAACTCCAGCAGACCTGAGCAAGGTTATTCTGGTTGGTGGTTCGACACGTATCCCAGCCGTACAGACTGCTGTACAGAAAGTGACTGGTAAGGAGCCATTCAAGGGCATCAACCCAGATGAGTGCGTAGCTGTTGGTGCTTCCATTCAGGCTGGTGTATTGACTGGTGAAGTTAACGACGTACTTCTGTTGGACGTTACTCCGCTGAGCCTGTCTATCGAGACACTGGGCGGAATCGCAACCAAGCTGATTGAGAGAAATACGACAATTCCGACAAAGAAGAGCCAGATTTTCTCCACCGCTGCCGACAACCAGACGACAGTAGACATTCACGTACTGCAGGGTGAAAGAGAGATGGCTGCAGACAACATCACACTGGGAAGATTCCAGCTGACCGGTATCGCAGCTGCTCCTCGTGGAATTCCGCAGATTGAGGTTACTTTCGACATCGACGCAAACGGCATCGTTAACGTAAGTGCGAAGGACCTTGGAACTGGTAAGGAACAGAAGATTACCATCACTTCTTCCACGAACCTCTCCGAAGAAGAAATCAACGCGAAGGTTAAGGAAGCTGAGAGATATGCAGAAGAAGATAAGAAGCATAAGGAAGAAATCGAGACCAAGAACCAGGCTGAAAGCATGATTTTCGAAATCGAGAAGCAGCTCAAGGAACTGGGCGATAAGGTCACCGATTCTGAGAAGGATACTGTTGAGAAGGCAAAGAGTGATCTGCAGGAAGCACTCAACAACAACGCTTCGGTTGAAGATTTGAAGAGCAAGATGGAAGCATTGACCAATGCGTTCTATCCAATCTCCACTAGAATTTATCAGGAAGCTCAGGCTGCTCAGCAGAATGCAGATGCTGCCGGCGCAGCAGGTACAGGTGCACAGCAGAACACTGCAAATGACAATACTGTAGACGCAGATTACGAAGTAGTTGACGACGACAAATAATCTGTATATGATAGATGAGCTGCCGGCCCGGCATCGGTGCCGGCAGCCGTTTCATCGAAGCAAAAAATAATTGAAGGAAGGATATAATAATGGCTGAAAAAAGAGACTACTATGAAGTGCTAGGTCTCCAGAAAGGCGCAACGGAAGAAGAAATCAAGAAAGCATTCCGTAAGATGGCCATGAAATACCATCCGGACCGCAATCCGGACGACAAAGAGGCGGAAGAGAAGTTCAAAGAAGTGAATGAAGCTTACGCCGTCCTCTCGGATCCGGACAAGAAGAGCAAATACGACCGCTTTGGACATGCCGGCGTGGATCCAAATGCTGGATTCGGTGGAGCTGGCGGCTTCGATGGCGGATTTGGCGGATTTGATTTTAGCGACATTTTCGATATGTTTGGTGGCGGCGGATTTGGTGGTCGCCGTACGACTCGCCAGAACGGTCCGACGAAGGGTAGAGACCTGCAGAAGAGCATTACCATCGAATTTACTGAAGCGATTTTTGGCTGCGAGAAGGAAATCGAGCTGAACAAGCTGGTAAAGTGTAAGACTTGCGGTGGCGAAGGTACTGCCCCGGGAACGCACAAGCACACTTGTGACGCTTGCGGTGGAAGTGGCCAGGTTTCTCAGGTGTCGAATACACCGTTTGGACGCATTCAGAACGTCACCACATGTTCGAAGTGCGGCGGAACCGGTCAGATTATCGATACACCATGTTCTGATTGTCACGGAACCGGAAGCGTACGTAAGAAGGTTAAAATCAAAATCAATATTCCGGCCGGGGTCGATAACGACAGCATCATCCCAATTCGTGGACAAGGCGAACCGGGAACGAATGGCGGACCAGATGGCGATTTGTACATCGTACTGAATGTAAAACCGCATAGCACATATAAGCGCCGCGGAGACGATTTGTATTTGGATTTGCCGATTCGATTTGAGCAGGCGGTTCTGGGTGACAAAGTCAGCGTCCCAGGTTTTAACGAGACTTACAGTTACACCATTCCGGCAGGGACGCAGACCGGTTCGAACTTCCGCCTAAAGGGTAAGGGCGTCAAGAACCCGAGAACGGGTCGATATGGAGACCTGTTCGTAAAGGTTATCGTAGAGATTCCAACGAAACTCAGCTCGAAGGAGAAGAAAGCGGTCGAGCAGATGGGCGCGGCTCTTTCGGAGAAAGCATATCCAAAGAATTCGAAATTCTCGAAATTAAAGTTCTAAGTTTTAGTAGGAGATAGATGTATGAGAAAGAGCATCAAAGGTCTGGCATTTCTGCTCGCGATGATTCTATCTGTTGGCGTGTTGTCCGGCTGCACAAGCAAGGACGCCAAAGCCGCAAAGACAACGGTGGACAATTTCTTGTCGACGCTTCAGGAAGGAAATCTTGAAGATGCATCACAGTATTGCACCGAAGATGTACTCAAGGATACGGGTATCAATGAACTTCAGAACTTGAGTACTGTTTTCTATAAGTCGCTGGGACTTTCGAAGAAGGATCTCAGCAAGAAGACGCAGGAGAGCGTCACGAGCTTCACCAACAAGCTAACCAAAGAGTTTGTCACGGAGTATTCTGTTCAGAGTGCGGAGATTTCCGAGAAGGAGGCGACGGTTGTAGCCGATGTGACCTATGGGTTTGATCCCGATGCACTAAGCTCCATCGATATCAGTTCGAAGACGAAGAAGCTTACGTCGAGTTACCTTTCGAAGAACAAGAAGAAGCTAACGCAGCTCTACATCAATAAGGGCGAGACTGCGCTTCAGAAGAAGGTATATTCCGACATTTTACCGGATGTGTTGGACGAATATTATCAGGCAATCGAGGATACAGGCTCGGCGAAACAGGAACTTCAGTTCAAACTGAAGAAATCAGACGGGGAATGGACGATTACCGGAGTGTATTCATCGGGTAGCACCAGTTCGAAGTCAAAGTCCAAAGCAAGCTCGGAAAATGCCTCGAGTTCGAGTAGCGATTCCGATTCGAGCACTTCTTCCAATAGTTCGGACAATTAATCGCTATGATACGTGTTTCGATAATGTGTAAGTAAGTGATGATGAATCAGAGCTTGCCAAAAGCAAAATCGGAACGCCGGAAGTAACGATTCAGATAAGATTCCAATATAATGCTCATACCGCAATATATATAATTGGATAAAAACGAGAAATCGCTTCGTGCGATTTCTCGTTTTTTCTTGTCTAACGCGGAGTGCGTTTTTTTTGATTTGTACAATTAGTGATTAGCAAATTAAATTTTCGAACAACTTACGAAATTTTCAAATCGTAGGTGCCAGACTTCTCGCTGAGTTTCACTTTTACGTTTCCCAAATCGTAGGATGTCTTTCCATTATCTCGGAATGCCGTGAACATATCCTGGACGTTTTCATAAGTCAAATCAGCATCCATTGCGATGATTAAGTCCCGTACAACAACATCCAAATTCTCGTTATTCAAATCGTCGAAAGTTACATCAACGGTCAAGTCTTCATCTGGCGCGGAAAGCTTCACGTCGAGTTTTGCAATTTTGCACGTGAATGTTTCATCGTCATCCGAACTGAGATCGTCGGTGGAAATCGTGTTCTCAGCATCTAGATTATATTGATTGAGATAAGCCTCTACCACGCTGTTGTCCAAACTGTCGATGGATTCCTTCTGTGCGGATGGATCTTCACTTTCGCTGGATCCACAGCTCGTCATAGCGAGCGCAAGTATTGTTAGCAGTGAGAATATCAGAAGTTTCTTTTTCATTTTATATCTCTCTTTCCATTTCTTCATTCTTACATTATTTCAACTAGATTCGTGTCAAACATAATCCATATCGAACAACATTCTTAGAATAATATGCATGACTTAGTAAGTCAACGGCAAGCTTCTTGTAACATTGTACCATAGCATTACAGAATCGCTTTGATTCGGAATCGCGTGATACGCATGTCTTTGTAATTTCCAAGACCGGTGATAATCGCGTAGCCGTAACCGGGAGCCGCATTCTTGATGTAGCTTACTCGGTAATCCGTGCCTTCTTTGAGTGTGGTTTTACCGTATTTCACAATCAGCTTTGGCTCGATGCGGTTGCCGGTGTAATAATAGCTGTGCTTCTTGAGCTGTACGGTGCTGTATTTGAGCGACTTCGCCCCTAGATTTCGTTTTCCGTAAGTCGTCATGCCACCTTTGCTGAAGTACCAGAAATTTCGGTCAACCGATTTGCTGATACCATCTACTTTCGATTGATTCGACGCCTGCCAGAGTTCATATTTATTCGGATAGTCGGTGGCCTTGTTGTAATTCGCTACCCAGATGTGGTTCTTCTTCGCGAGTTCGTTCGAATTCAAGCTGCCCACCAGCAGGTCGTAGTTCGAGTAGACACCGGCCTCATACCCGGCATTTCGAATCGTGCTGCAGAAATGCTCGACAATCGTGGTTCCTTTCTTTGCGGTGTACTTCTTTCCGGAGATGAATTTATCCAGACGTCCACCGTTCAGAATTTCGTAATCGATGACAAGTGGCAAATCGATTTCGTGACCTTTCACGTAACGCAAGAGTACCTTCGCTTCTTTGACGGCTTCTTTCTTCGTCGTTGCCTGGGAGTAAAAATAAGCACCGACGAGCAACCCCGCTTTCCGTGCTTTCCGAATGTTCTTCTGGAACTGAGAGTCTTTGTGAATCTTTCCGGTGGACGAATCCCGGTATCCGGCACGGACAAATACGAAGTCAACGCCACTTCTTTTTACCTTGTTCCAATTGATATGGTTCCCGTTTCCTTGTGCATAGGAGACATCAATGCCGTCGATGACGATGGCGTTCTGGAATTGACTCGCGTGGGTATATTTGCTGGAATCAATCTGTGATGGATGTGAATACACGTGAAGTGCCACGATTCCAGCGATGAGGAGTAGACCAATGATGATAAAAGCAACTTTCCAGCGCGGAAAACGGTTCTTCTTCGAGCGGGAAGACGCGGTTCTCCGTGAACGCTTTCCGGATGCGCTGGATATGCGCGATTTCTTCGGTTTTGCGTGCTTGGGTGCGGCTTTCTTATTTTGGCCTCGAGTTGATCTCATATAGATAATAGTTCCTTTCTGCTGACAGAAAAACAACGTAAAATAAACAACACAATTAGTATAACATATTCATAAAATTAAACGGTATCATTAAAAATTAAAGGGTACCATTAAATACATTCCTACAAATAAAAGGGCGCTTGTGTTATAATTGAATTACAAACAAGACAATTTTTATCGTTTTCTTGTTGAAAGGAGAAGGAAAAATGGTAAATAAAAAGTATTATGGATTAGGTACCGCACCATCCGGAATCAGAGCACTCTTTGCTTATGGTCTGGAACAGGCTAAGATTGTTGGACCGGAGAATGTATATGACTACTCTCTTGGTAACCCAAGCATTCCTGCACCTGCTTCCGTTAATGAAGCAATTGCAGACCTTGCGAAGAACTATGATTCCATCAAGCTGCACGGTTATTCTGTAGCTGCAGGCCACGAAGATGTAAGAGAGGCAATCGCTGCAAACCTCAACGAAAGATTTGATGTAAATGCGAAGGCAAGCGAGCTTTTCATGACATGCGGATGCGCACCAGCTCTGGTTTCTGTAGCAAAAGCGCTCACAGACACAGCTGATGCTGAGTTCATCGCAATCGCTCCTTATTTCCCAGAATACAACGTATTCTTCGAATGCGACGGCGCAAAGCTTAACGTTGTTCCAGCTGATACTGAGAACTTCCAGATTAACTTCGCAGAACTGGAGAAGATGATTAATTCGAACACAAAGGCAGTCATCGTGAACTCCCCGAACAACCCATCCGGTGTTGTATACACCGAAGAGACACTGAAGAAGATGGCAGATCTTCTGACTGCAAAGGGTAAGGAATACGGTCATCCAATCTACATCATCGCAGATGAACCATATCGTGAACTCGTATACGGAGATGTTAAGGTTCCATTCGTTCCAACAATCTATGCAAACACCATCGTTTGCTATTCTTGGTCGAAGTCCCTGTCCCTGCCAGGCGAGCGTATCGGATATGTATACGTTAACGGTAAGTGTGAACTGGGCGACGAAGTATATGCAGGCGTTGTAGGCGCTGCTCGTGAAATCGGTTCCGTATGCCCTCCAACTCTGATTCAGAAGGTTATCGGCCGCTGCGTTGGCGAGATGCCAGACCTGGAAGCATATGATGAGAACAGAACACTGCTGTACAACTCCCTGACTGAGATGGGATATGAAATGGCAAAACCGGACGGTGCATTCTACATGTTCGTAAAGGCACCGAACGGCGATGCAGTTGCATACTCTGATAAGGCTAAGCTGGAGCACAACCTGCTGGTTGTTCCTGGAGACGGATTCGCTTGCCCAGGATACTTCAGACTGTCTTATTGCGTATCCAACGAGATGATCAAGAAGTCCCTGCCTGCATTCAAGGCAATGATTGAGTCTTACAAGTAATCTCGTCGGACAATTTTGCCAAAAGCAAGGTGCCTCGCTAGAAGCGAGGCACCTTTTTTTATCTGAAAGTAAAAGGCGCTGCAAAGAATCTTGTAGCGCCTTTTGCTTGTGCGGAAACTTCCGATTCCGCAAATGCTTTTGGATGGATTGAATTATTCTTACGCCTAAATCTGACTGCGAATAGATTTTTCGCTAGTGCGGACTTATGGATTCTTACGCCCCGAATGCGTGCTGAATTCTGCTTGCGACAAAATATGCCAGAATCATCTTTAGGATATCGCCTGGGATGAATGGCACTACGCAAGACAAGAGCGCTGTCTGTACATTGCTTCCGGCCTGGAAAATGAACCAGGCGCTTCCGAAGGCATACAGAAGGACTTCACCGATTAGAGTGAACAGAATGTAGTTTGCGATTCTGTTTTTCTCGCGAGCTCCTCCGATTCCAGCGAGTAAAGCGAGGAAAATATATCCGATGAGGAATCCGCCGGTTGGACCGAATACAACGCCCATTCCACCCGTGAAACTGTGGAATACCGGAATGCCGATTGCACCGAGTGCTAAGAATACAACAATGGATATCGGACCGTCTTTCGGACCAAGCACGAGACCAGCGAGAATGACAGCAAATGTCGCCAAGTTAATTGGAACCGAAGTGCCTGGGATTGGAATCGAAATCCAAGAGCAAATAGCGGTAACGGCGATAAAAAGTGCGGAGCGAGTGAGTACTGCGGTCCGGCTCTGTGTGTTATACATAGTAATCTCCTTTTGTCCCTATTATTGTTAATTGTCAACCTACTACGAATGAGAGGGTGACAAATGGCGTTGCATTCAGTATAGCGGGGAAAATGAAATTTGTCAACCAAAAGAAACAATAAGGGTGACAACGTGTGCAAAAATTTCATGTAAAAAAATTAAGACGATAATCTTTATATATTTATAAAAGAACAAAGCAAGCAACCTGCAAATTGGCAGGAAATGTGATGGGAATAACTTTTGCAAAAAATAAAAAAGGAACGATGGTGAGACAAGTCCATCGTTCCGGCGCACTTAACTGGTACGCAATGTGGGGACGGGTGAGAATTAGTTCGCCTTCAGTGCGTTCAGTCTAGCAGCCATTCTGCTGATCTTTCTGGATGCAGCGTTCTTGTGAATGGTGTGCTTAGCAACAGCCTGCTTCAGCTCTTTCTCAAGAGCAACGAAGGTCTTTGTAGCTTCATCAACGTTACCGCTTGCAACAGCAGACAGGAAATTCTTTTCAGCTTCCTTCATGTGACGCTTAACTCTGATGTTACGAGCAGTCTTCTTGTCGATAACTCTAATTCTTTTCTTTGCGGATTTAATGTTTGCCATTTTGTTTACCCCACTTTTCTTTAAAATAGTATTAATTCGCAAATGCGATTATACATTAGGATACGTATGATTGCAAGGCTTTTTTGGCAATGTGGAACTACCATTTTGCGCCAAAATCTCGTATAATATATTAGGAATATTAGAAACTAATCGGAGGAGACATGGACTATCTCAAGAATATAAGAAATTTTAGCATTATCGCGCACATCGACCACGGCAAATCCACGTTGGCAGATCGACTCATCGAGAAGACGGGTCTCGTTCAGTCCAGAGATATGAAAGAACAATATCTGGATAACATGGATATCGAACGTGAGCGCGGAATCACCATCAAACTTCAGACGACACGACTTCATTACAAGGCGCAGGATGGGGAAGAGTATATCCTCAATCTGATTGACACACCAGGACACGTGGATTTTAACTACGAAGTGTCCCGCTCTTTGGCTGCGTGTGACGGTGCCGTTCTCGTTGTCGATGCGACGCAAGGCGTCGAAGCGCAGACTCTGGGCAACGTCTATCTGGCGCTCGATGAAGATCTCGAAATTCTGCCGGTTCTCAACAAGATGGATCTTGACAGTGCTCGTCCGGAAGAGGCAAAAGAAGAAATCGAAGACATCATCGGCATCGATGCAGAAGATGCTCCGCAAATTTCTGCAAAGACAGGAATGGGAATCGACGATATGCTGGAGAAACTAGTTCAGGTCATTCCGCCACCAGAAGGTGACCCGAATGGCAAGCTCAAAGGCCTTATTTTTGATTCCTATTACGATAGTTATAAGGGCGTTGTTATTTACACGCGAATTTTTGATGGCTCGGTCAAGAAGGGTGACTTTATTGAGCTGATGAACACGGGAAAGAATTACGAAGTTACCGAAGTCGGTTATTGCATTCCGAGCATGCTTCCGTCCAAGGAACTCCGTGCTGGTGAGGTAGGTTACATCTGCGCCAGCATCAAGCGTGTTGCGGATGCTCGTGTCGGTGATACCATCACGCACACGGAGGACCCCACCGACAAGCCGCTCAAGGGTTACAAGAAAGCTCAGTCCATGGTATATTGCGGCATCTATCCTGCCGAAGGCGAGAAATATGAGAATGTTAAGGATGCGCTGGAGAAACTTCAGGTCAACGACGCCGCTTTCCACTTCGAGCCGGAGAACTCGGCTGCGCTTGGATTCGGTTACCGCTGTGGATTCCTGGGACTTCTGCACATGGACGTTATTGTCGAGCGTCTCGAACGCGAATTTGATCTCGACGTAATCACAACGCTTCCAAGCGTTATTTACAAAGTCATCATGACCGATGGCACCGAACTCATGATTCAGAATCCGACGAATTTGCCGGACCCAGCAGAAATCAGCCGAATCGAAGAGCCGATTGTAAAAGCAGAAATCATGACACCAAAGGATTACGTTGGCAGCATCATGACACTGTGCCAGAGTCGTCGCGGAACCATGAAACACATGGAATATCTGACAGAAACCCGCGTGCTCCTGACTTACGATATTCCGCTGAACGAAGTTATCTACGACTTCTTCGATGCACTCAAATCACGAACACGCGGTTATGCATCACTGGATTACGAATTCGCAGAATACCGCCCAGCGAAACTGGTAAAACTCGATATCCTTCTCAACAAGGAAATTATCGACGCATTCAGCTCCATCGTTCCAGAGGAAGAAGCTTACGCGAAGGGACGCAACATCTGCGCCAAACTGAAGAAAATTATCCCGATGCATCAGTTCGAGGTACCGATTCAAGCAGCCGTTGGCCGCAAGATTATTGCCCGTGAAACCGTCCGTGCATACCGCAAGGACGTTATCGCGAAGTGCTACGGAGGCGATATTTCCCGTAAGAAGAAGCTGCTCGAGAAGCAGAAAGAAGGAAAGAAACGGATGCGTCAGTTCGGCAAAGTCGAAGTTCCGCAAGAAGCCTTCACGGAAGTTCTCAAGTTCGATGATACCGAGTAATGCTGGCAAAATGATGCAAAGTAATCCAATGACTAAAACAGCTGGCATCTACATCCACGTTCCGTTTTGTGTGCGAAAGTGCAACTATTGTGCATTCCTATCCGCGCCATCGTCCGAGGAGCAGCGCGAAAAATATGTGGATGCACTCCTTCAAGAGATTAAACTCCGGCGAGGCGAGGTTCCTTTTGCAGACACCGTTTTCTTCGGAGGCGGCACACCGTCTCTCTTAACACCTTCGCAGATTTGCCGAATCCTCGATTCGCTAAAAACAAATTTCGTCATCGCCGACTCTTCCGAGGTCACGATGGAAGCGAACCCGGGAACGCTAACAGAAGCATCCATTCGAGGGTACCGTGAAGCGGGCGTTAACCGACTTTCGATGGGCGTCCAGAGCATGGATGATTCGAGATTGCGTTATCTTGGAAGAATTCACACGTCGGAAGATGTAGTTCGCGATTATCATCTCGCTCGAGAAGTCGGCTTTGATAACATTAACCTAGATCTCATGTTCGGAATTCCGGGAATGACGATTCAAGATGCGCTATCGGATCTGAAGCAAATTGCGACACTCCAGCCAGAACACATTTCGTTCTACAGTTTGCAACTGGAAGAAGGAACACCATTTTTCCGGCAATTCGAAGCAGGCAAGCTAGATGAAGTTCCAGATGAACTCGACCGAGAAATGTATCACCGTGGAATTGATTTCTTGCAGGCATACGGATACGAACATTATGAAATTTCGAATTTCTGCAAACCGGGATTTCCGTCCAGACACAATTCGAAATATTGGAACATGAGCGAATACCTCGGCCTCGGATTAGGTGCGTCATCATACGTGAATCATACTCGTATTGTGAACGAAACGGATTTTCAAGAGTATTGTGAAAAATTGGCACGCGAAGAGCTTCCGCAAATCGACATGCATGAGAATTCGGAATTCGACGACATATCTGAGGGTGTTTTTACCGGATTAAGACGGAAAGAGGGAATTCGTTATGATGAGGTTGCAGGAAGTAAGACGAATTTTTTCGAGATATATGGCACTGTAATGGATGAATTGGACGAGTTTCGAAAATCTGGCGATGTTCAAATTACTGAAGACGGCATTTGCCTGACGGAACAGGGAATCGACATTAGCAACCGAATTATGGCACTTTTCGTATAGGAGGAGAGCATATGAGCAAATACATCATGGCAATGGATGAGGGCACGACAAGTGCTCGTGCGGTTATTTACGATAAGCAAGGCAACGTCATCAGCGTGGCACAGAAGGAGTTCACGCAATATTTTCCGAACGATGGATGGGTAGAGCACGATGCTTCGGAAATTTGGGCGACACAGATGGCTGTGGCACAGGAGGCACTGCTGATGCAGAACCTTACATATCGCGACATTGCAGCGATTGGTATTACCAATCAGCGCGAGACGACGGTGGTCTGGGACCGAAATACCGGCGAACCGGTCTATCATGCGATTGTATGGCAATGTCGCCGCACGGCGGATTATGCGGAAGAGCTCAAAGCGAAGGGATATGAACAGCTGATTCAGTCCAAGACGGGACTGATTATCGATGCGTATTTTAGTGCAACCAAAATCAAATGGATCCTGGATCATGTGGATGGTGCTCGCGAGAAAGCAGCACGTGGCGAATTACTCTTTGGCACGATTGAGAGCTGGCTGATCTGGAAAATGACGGGTGGTAAAGTTCACGTGACCGATTATTCCAATGCGGCGAGAACCATGCTCTTTAATATTCATGAACTCGAATGGGATGAGGAAATCTTAAATATCCTCGATATTCCGGCATCAATGCTTCCAACCCCGGTCGAGTGTTCAGGCCATTATGGGGAAACCATTCCGGAACTCTTTGGCGGACCAATTCCGATTACCGGAGCAGCAGGTGACCAGCAAGCGGCACTCTTTGGAGAGACTTGCTTCCAAGAAGGTGAAGCGAAGTGCACCTATGGAACAGGAAGCTTTCTATTGCTGAATACTGGCGAGAGAGCACTGGTGAGTGAGTCCGGCCTTCTTACGACAATTGCTTGGGGTTTGAATGGAAAGGTGAATTACGCGCTGGAAGGTTCCGCCTTTGTTTGCGGTGCAGCGATTCAGTGGCTGCGCGATGAGATGAAATTCATGACGGACTCTGCGAAGTCGGAGAAGATGGCACTTGCTGCATCGGATATGGAGAACGTGTACATGGTTCCTGCTTTTACCGGAATCGGTGCACCGTACTGGAAATCGGATGCGCGCGGTGCTATTTTCGGAATCACGCGAGCGACTGACCGAAATCAAATCGTTCGTGCAACGCTCGAGTCACTGGCATATC
>CAVFWT010000039.1:0-20090 GCA_963626305.1 bacterium
TCACTACGCCAATAAAGCTGTAATCACGTACATAATCGCTCGTTAGATAGTTCTGATCTTCATCGGTTGGCTTGTGGTAGAAAAAGCCGTGTGTGAATTCGCGATGACTCGCCTTGCATAGTTCATCAAACCAAGCTGGATCATATACATAAGTCTCTGGGTTTTCAAGATATGCGTCGAGTGCTCTTCGGTAAGCAGATACCACCGTTGCAACATAATATGCGGATTTCATTCTTCCTTCAATCTTAAGAGAAGTAATTCCGGCATCTATCATATCTGGAAGAGAATCCAGCATACAGAGATCCCGGGAATTCATGATGTAACTTCCGCGTTCATCCTCTTCAATTGGGAAATATTCTCCCGGACGTTGTTCCTCAACGAGATGATACTTCCAACGACATGGGTGTGTACATTGCCCGTGATTGGCATCTCTTCCTGTCATGAAATTGCTGAGAAGACATCTTCCCGAATATGAAATGCACATAGCCCCGTGCACAAAAGATTCGATTTCAACATCATCTGGTAAGTGATCGCGAAGCTCTTTAATTTCCTTGAGGCTCATTTCTCTAGCAGTGACAATTCGCTTCACTCCCTGATTCACCCAAAATAGCGCACTCATATAGCTTGTGGTATTCGCCTGCGTACTGAGATGAATCTCTGCATCTGGAATCTCGTCACGAACGATTTGAATTACGCCCGGATCTGAGATAATGAATGCATCAATCGGAACATCCTTAATCTTCTTTACGTATTCTTTTAACGGCTCAATATCTTCGTTATGTGCGTAGATATTGATGGTGAGATAACCCTTCGCATTGTTTTCATGCAAAAATTCCATAGCTTCCTGCATCTCATCAATCGACAAATTTCCTGCACTAGCGCGAAGGCTAAAAAGCTCACCACCAAAGTACACTGCATCGGCACCGTAGCGGACCGCCGTTTTTAGTTTTTCCAAATCCCCTGCTGGGGCTAACAGTTCAATTTTATGCATATAGTATCGTCCATCTCCAATAATAGTTAATGATTTTGCGGACTATTCTCTTTATTTTCTTTGATAATCAGGAGGCCGTCGCCGCAGCTCAGCAAGGATGCCTCCAAATCGTCCCTGCTATAGATGTATTCCAGGAATTCATTCATTCTCTTCACGCTGGTTCGATGTCGTTTCTTACGATCCAGTGACAAATCTACAAGGAAAGCCTTCATCATGATGTTATCGCAGATGATAACTGCATCCTTCGAGCAAAGCTGCTCTGCGCGTTCAAAGAACTCTTTATAATGACTTTTTGCCGCATCAATAAAAATAAGATCGAAGGGCTCCATTTTCCGGTTATTCGCACTGCCTTCGATCATTTCATCCAGAACGTCGATTCCATTTCCGTGAATCACTTCGATTCGCTGAGATAATCCCTGTTCCCAAATATTATCCTTTGCAATCTGATAATTCGTATCAGAGAGCTCCACGGTTGTGACGGTGCAATCCGGCATTAATTCGGCAAAGAAAATGGAAGAGTAACCGTATGCCGTACCAATCTCCAGCACCCGATAGAACGGGCGCATACGGAGAATGGTACGGAAAAGCATTTCGGTCTCTTTGAGAATCAGTGGTATATTATCTGATTCACTTTGCGTTCTTAATTCCTGCAACGAATCGTTCAGCGGCTGATAAAATGATACCAGGTAATCCGTTACCTTATCGTTGGTAATATTCATTCTATACCTCTGTTCTATTTGTTGCTATTTTGTTTTTCGAGGGCTTTCTCATACGCAGCCGAATCTTTCTGGAATTTCGAATACGACTTGCTGAAGTTATGAGAACCATCGAGTTTTTCGCTGACTACAAAGTATAGATAATCCGTATCATCCGGATAAAGAGCCGCCTTAATGGAAGCTTCTCCCGGAGAACAAATCGGTCCCTTCGGAAGTCCGGCATTTTGATAAGTATTATACGGAGAATCAATTTCTGTATCCGCGATGGAGAGAACAGGCTTTGTCTTACCTAGAATGTACTGAATAGTCGAGCACATCTGAAGATTCATGCCTTTCTCCAGTCGATTGTAGATGACGCTAGCAATCTTTGCGCGATCATCATCTACCTGTGCTTCTTTCTCAATAATTGAAGCGATGATGATGATTTCGTTCTCCGAATATCCTAACTTTTTTGCTCTCTTCTTATATTTGTCTGTGAAGATGGAGTCGAATTGATTGAGCATTGTCGTGATAATCTGCTCTTCATCTGCATTCTTCGCAATCTGGTACGTCGTCGGGAAAAGATATCCTTCCAGATGATTCTTTCCTTTCTGCGCATCTTTCAAGAACGAGAAACTTTCATATTCGGAAGAATTCTGCGTTGCTTTGATAAATTTATCCTTGTCCGCGAGACCATCTTTATCCAGAAGTTCAGCAATTTGTTTAATCGTATACCCTTCCGGAACAGTGAAAGTATTTGTGGTTTCTTTTCCCGATACAATAACCTTTGCGATTTCACTGCAAGTCATGCTCGGAGAGAAGGAATAAATTCCTGCTTTGTATTTGCCATCACAACGATAGAGTTTCGAGCAAATCTTATAATTGGTTACACTCTTGATGACTCCGGCATCTTTAAGTGCATTCGCAATATCGGTTGTCGAAGAGCCCTCTTCAATCGTTACGGTAATCATGGTGCTATTGTCACGATCTAGCGGTTTGTTGATTACCGAAAGAATCACGCTGACACCGATAATCATTACGAATAGGATTCCAAGAACAATCATTGCTCTTTTGATTGATTTTTTCATCATGCGTTATTCACCAATATCAAACGTATTTACAGGTTCTAGCGTATTTAAGTAATATAAGCAAGTTACTTAAGGAATTACTTAGAACGTCCCAGATACTCACCCGTTCTAGTGTCAATCTGAATCTTCTCACCTTCGTTGATGAAGATTGGAACCTGAATTACTGCACCAGTTTCAACAGTAGCAGCCTTTGTAACGTTCGTAGCGGTATCACCCTTTACTCCTGGCTCAGTCTCAGTAACTTCGAGGTCTACGAAGTTTGGAGCTTCTACGGTGAAGGCGTTATCCTTATAGAATTTAACAGTAGCAGTATCGTTCTCACGGATGTACTTAACAGCATCTTCAACGAGATCATATGTCAGCGGAATCTGATCATAAGTCTCCTGATCCATGAAGTAATAGAGTTCGCCATCATTGTATAAATACTGCATCTGCTTGGTCTCGATGTGAGCCTTCGGAAACTTATCGTTCGGGTTGAACGCTTCTTCTCTAGTTGCACCAGTCAAAATGTTCTTATACTTTGTACGTACGAAAGCAGCACCCTTTCCTGGCTTAACGTGCTGGAAGTCCAGAACAACATGTGGCTCGCCATTCATTTCAAAAGTAACACCTTTTCTGAAATCACCTGCAGTAATCATAGTAAAATCTCTCTTTCTTTCTTTAAATAAGTTATAACATTGCTTTGAGGTTCATAGCATCAGCGAGAATCTCACTCACGTCTTTCATCATGATAGAGAATCTCATCTGAGCCTGAAGATATTGTGCGGCCTGCGGTTTTGCCGCAAGCATTGCATACATCGATTGAAGTTGTCCCATCAACTCTTGATCTACTCCTTGGCCAGACATCTGCTTCGTCTGAATCTGAAGCTGCTTTGTCTGAAAGTCCTTGAGCATGGAGGACAGCTGTTCATCTTTCTCTACTTCTTTGCGAAGTGTATCGAATTCTTTAAATTCATTCGACTCCTTAATTGCTCGAGCGAGATTGTGCGCCTCTTCGTATACGTTCATCAGGTTTCCTTTCTAGACGTACAGAATCACCGGTAGGATTACCGGGCTACGTCTGGTTTTCTTATAGATGTAACCTCTGAGATCATCACGAATAGCGGTCTTCAAAGAGACCAAATCGGTGGTTCCCTTCGTTTTACAACGTTCTAATGTCTCGTATACGACTTCGGTGGCGTCATCGATTAATGGTCCATTTTCCTTAACGTAGATAAAACCACGTGTAATCAGTTCAGGGTTCGCGGCCAATTCTTTCGAATAAGAATCAATCGCAACGCTTACCACAATCAATCCAGATTCCGATAGTTGTTTACGGTCTCGCAAGACAACATTTCCAACATCACCAACGCCATATCCATCGACTAAGACGTCGTCAGCAGTTGCATAGTCCGGTTCCAGTGTCGCCCTTCCCCCCTTGACCAAGAGTGAATCGCCGTTCGTCATCACGAAGATATTGCTGCGACTAAGTCCTAAGCTTGCCGCTAGCTTCGCATGTTCGTTCAAGTGACGATACTCACCATGAGCCGGTATAAAATACTTCGGACGAACGAGTGTATGAATGAGTTTCAGCTCTTCCTGACATGCATGGCCGGAAACGTGAATATCAACGAAATCCGATAGGAATACTTTTACATTCTTTTCATAAAGCTTGTTAACGACATTTGTTATGGTCTTCTCATTACCAGGAATCGGTGAGGAAGAAAATACAACGACATCGCCTTTCTTCAGTTTCACCGCACGATGGTTATCGTTTGCCATACGGGTTAACGCTGACATCGGCTCTCCTTGGCTTCCCGTCGTAACAATAGTCAAATTGCTATCCGGAATGTTGTTGATGTTTCGGATATCGACAAAGGCTGATTCCGGCAGATTGATATACCCAAGATCCTTGGATATCTGCATTACGTTCTCCATCGAACGACCTGAAACAGCGATTTTTCTTCCATGCTGAATCGATGCTTCCATGAATTGCTTGATTCGATAGATGTTCGAAGAAAATGTCGCGATAATAATTCGCTTATCGGTTTCTTCAAAAATCTTATTCATGGACTCCGCAACAATGCGCTCAGAAGGGGTGAAACCTGGTCTCAGTACATTCGTACTATCGCACAGAAGAACATCAACGCCCTCATCTCCCAGTCTTGCAAATCTCGCTAAGTCAATTTGTTTTCCTTCGAGCGGTGTGTAATCTACTTTGAAGTCGCCTGTGTGGACAATATGTCCGGCTGGACACTTAATTGAGAAAGCGAACGAGTCTGCAATGCTGTGTGTCGTGTGAATTGCTTCTACAATGAAACTTCCTATATGGATTATATCACCTGCTGAAATAACGTGACAGTCTCCCGAGATATTTTTTTCTTTCAGCTTATGTTGAATCAAGCCGGTTGCTAATGCCGACGCATAAATCGGCACATTGATTTCTTTGAGAAGATACGGAACACCACCAATGTGATCCTCATGACCATGGGTGATAATCAAACCCTTCACCTTCTCCATGTTATCCTTCAAGTAAGAGAAATCCGGAATTACAACATCGATTCCATACATCTCGTCTTCTGGGAAGGACATTCCACAATCAACGATTAGGATTTCATCCTTATACTCGATTAAGGTGATATTCTTACCGATTTCTTTCATGCCACCCAACGGTATGATACGAAACGGTTCTTGCGGACGAACTTGAACTTGCGTATATTTCTTCGAGTTTTTCGCGTTAGACTTCTTGCGGAATGGATTCTGAACCATGGATTGTTTCTTCGATCCATTTGCTGCAACATTCTGTCTTGTCTGCCTTGTAGACTTTGTGTTCGAAGTTTTCGTCGTTTTTGTAGTCGTAGGCTTTCCCTTGCTTGATTTAGCAGAAGTTTTTGGTGCTGGCTGCACCGAAGATTTTTTCGGCATTTTTGTCGTAGACTTTTTCGCCTCGTTTTTCTGCTTTGGTTGCTCCTTCGTATTTCGATACGAAGGAGCTTTGCTGGAAGAAGAATACTTCGAAGTTTTAGGATGGTTCGAAGCAGAACTCTTTCCAGTCGCCTTTCCGGGGTTTGAAGTGTTTTTCTTTTTACCGGAAGCGGGCATTCGTTGTTTTGTTTTTTGTTGTGTGTTTTTTTCTTCTTTCATAGGCATTTTACTTCACAACAAAGTTGATCAGTTTATTTGGTACTACAATAGTCTTCACAATTGTCTTTCCTTCAATTGCTTCCTGTACCTTTTCGCTGCTTTTTGCAGTTTCCTCGATCACTTCCTTTGCTGTATTCTTTTCGAACACCATCTTGTCCTTCAGCTTACCGTTAATCTGAATGATGATTTCAACCTCTTCAAGTTCCAGAGATTTTGCATCATATTCTGGCCAGCTCTGCTGATATACACGTTCACTGTGTCCGAGGTCGCTCCACATCTCTTCTGTGATGTGCGGAACGAATGGATTCAGGATGAGAATAAGCTTCTCAATTGCATCGTTATACAGCGGAACATTTACTTCGCCCTGCTTATATTTGTAGAGCGCATTTACCAGTTCCATAATCGAACTGATTGCGGTGTTAAAGCTGAATCGGCCGCCGGCGTCCTCAGTAACTTTCTTTATTGTAGCGTTGAGCTGGAAGTTCAGCGCCTTATCTTCACTATTCTTGATTTCAATGGCTTCACTTGAATCAAAGTCTCCGCGAATCTCGTTCACGTATTCCTGAACCAGACGATATACACGGTTCAAGAAACGGTAGCTGCCTTCTACACCGGCATCGCTCCAATCGAGTTCCTTTTCCGGCGGAGCAGCGAAAAGAATGAAGAGGCGGGCAGTATCTGCACCATATTTTGCCTGAATTTCCTCTGGGCTGACAACGTTGCCCAGCGACTTACTCATCTTCGCGCCATCCTTGATTACCATTCCCTGTGTCAGCAGGTTTTCAAAAGGCTCTTCCGCATCTACCAAGCCGAGGTCATGCATTACCATCTGGAAGAAACGAGCGTACAGGAGGTGCAGAATTGCATGTTCTACGCCGCCGATATACTGGTCAACATTCATCCAGTAGTCAACTTTCTTCTTGTCGAATGGTTTTTCTGCATTCTTTGCATCGCAGTATCTCAGGAAATACCACGAAGAATCAACGAATGTATCCATAGTGTCGTATTCACGAACTGCTTCCTTGCCGCAGCACGGGCATGTTGTCTTTCCGAACACTTTCGAAGTCTTAAGTGGAGAATCACCCTTTCCGGTGAACTCTACATCAGTCGGAAGCTTAATTGGCAGGTTTTCATCCTTCTCCGGAACCCATCCGCAGTCATCACAATATACCATTGGAATTGGGCAACCCCAGTAGCGCTGACGAGAAATCAGCCAGTCTCTCAACTTGTAATTCACCTGAGATTTTCCAAGTCCTGCTTCTTCTAAGTCTTTCGTGATTTCCTTAATTGCTTCCTTGTTATTCATTCCGGTATATTTACCGGAGTTAATCATTGTACCTTCTGCAACGAATGCGCTCTTAAGGTTGTGAATATCGATTTCCGGATCCTCTGTATCAACAACCGGAATAATATCGATATTGAACTTCTGGGCGAATTCGAAGTCACGCTGGTCATGTGCTGGTACGGCCATGATTGCACCCGTACCATAATCCATCATAACGTAATCGGAAATGTAAATCGGAGCTTTCTGTCCGTTCACCGGATTAATTGCATAGCTTCCGGTGAATACACCGGTCTTCTCCTTCGTGAGAGACGTTCTTTCAATTTCAGACTTGTGCAGGCACTCTTCCTGATATGCCTTTACCTCCGCTTCGTATTCCGTTCCTTCTGTCAGCTCCGAAACATAAGGATGCTCTGGTGCCAAAACCATGTATGTTACACCGAACAAGGTATCTGGTCTAGTGGTATAAATCTGCAGCTTCTTATCGAAGTTTTCGATTTCGAAAGTTACTTCTGCACCAGTAGAACGACCAATCCAGTTCTTCTGCATCAGCTTAACTTTCTCTGGCCAACCAGGCATGTTGTCGAGATCCTTCAGCAGACGATCTGCATAATCTGTAATCTTCAGATACCACTGAGAGAGATGCTTCTTTGTTACTGGGGTCTTACAACGTTCGCAAGCACCATCAACAACCTGCTCGTTCGCAAGTACGGTCTGACAGCTCGGGCACCAGTTAACTGGATTGTCTTTCTTGTAAGCGAGTCCCTTCTTGTAAAACTGGATAAAAATCCACTGCATCCACTTGTAATACTCTTCCTTACAAGTAGCAACTTCACGATCCCAGTCATAGCTGAAACCGAGGCCCTGCAACTGACGATGCATTTCCGCGATATTGCTGTCTGTCCAAATTGCCGGATGAATATCGTTCTTAATAGCGGCATTTTCTGCCGGAAGGCCGAAGGAGTCCCAGCCCATCGGATGAAGAACGTTGTAACCCTTCATTCTTTTAAAACGCGCGATTACATCACCGATGGAATAGTTACGAACGTGACCCATGTGGAGCTTGCCGGAAGGATAAGGGAACATTTCCAGAACATAATATTTCTCCTTATCGTAATCTTCAACAGTCTTGAACGCCTGTTCCTCTTCCCAGACATTCTGCCATTTTTTCTCAATTTCGGTAAAATTGTACTTTTCTTTCATTGTCCTTACCCCTCGATTCTTTCTATTTTACAATCGCCCCAGATTTTGTCCAGTGCGTATTTTTCACGCATTTCTTCGGTAAAAATATTGACGATAATGTCGCCATAATCGACTAGAATCCAGCTGCTTCCGGATCGACCTTCGACCCCCTTCTGTTCCAGTCCCAGTTCATACGCTTTCTCATCCACGCTATCCTGCAATGCACCCAGCTGACGCTGTGAGTTGGCAGTGCAGTTGATGAAGTAGTCTGCAAATGACGACTTTTCCGCGATGTCGATGATGACAATGTCCGAAGCTTTTCGCTGAGACAACAGATTTGCCAGTTCCTTCGCAATCCTGTAATTGTCCATTCAACTCTCCTTTATGATATTCTTAATATAATTATAGGCTTTGATTGTATCAGAATCAATTTCCCGCTTCTTCATCTTCAAGTCTTCGATGCTGAATTCAATGACTTCAAGGCAAGTTTGATGAAGATTCTGTTCTGCTAATTTACGAAGTCGCGGTGCGTCTTCATAGGTGCGTCCGACCTCAATCGCATCGGATACATAGATGATTTCTTCAAGCAGTGTCATATCTTCCTTACCCGTCGTATGATAAGAAACTGCAGAAAGAATATCCTCATCAGTTACGTGAAACTCATCCTTCAAAATTTCAACTCCAAGCTTGGAGTGGGCAATAGCCGGATTGTTGTAATACTTCCAGTCTAACCCGTAATATCGCACCAAACGGTTGCTCTGCTCTGGCGTCAGGCATTTCGCAATATCATGGGTAAGGGCTGCTACATAAGCTTTTTCCTCTTCCACACCATAAATTCTTGCAAGCCGTGTTGCCATATCCACAACGCCCAAAGAATGGCGATAGCGAGATGGTTTTAAGTTCCTCTGGAGATATTCAGTTACCCGTTTAGTCTCGATATAATCCATTTTCGTTAATATACTTTTCTACTGAACGCGGAACAAATTCCGCGATACTTTTACCATTTCGAACCAGTTCTCGAATATCAGAAGAAGATACATCAAACGGCTTCATATTCAGCACCGTAATCTGACTACGGTAATCTTCTTCGTACGATTGAATTTTTCGAAAACAATCCGGATTCGAAATCCCAGGTCTTGCACCAGTAATAATCGGATATTTTCGCAAGATATCCTCTCCGTGATACCAAGAATCCAAAGAAAGAACTGAATCAAAACCGACAACGAACGCAATCTGGTCATCTGGATATCGTTCCGAAAAATACTTCAGCGTATTGTACGTGTATGAAGGTCCTTCCCGTTCCAGCTCGTAGTCAGAAATCTGAAATTTCGGATTTTCGGTAAGAATGCGTCGAATCATTTCGCTTCGATGAAAGCCCGATGCAATCTTTCGATTCTGTTTGAACGGCGAGATGTAGTTCGGAATAAAAATAAGTTTATCCAGCTGACATTCCAATACCGCCGCTTTCGCTAAATTCACATGTCCCAGGTGGATGGGATCGAACGTCCCCCCGAATAGAGCGATATTACTCATCAGCCTGTTCTTTTACGCAAATTCCAAGTTCGTCAAGCTGCTCCGAATCCACAATGCCCGGTGCTTCGCTGACGAGACACTCTGCATTCTGATTCTTCGGGAATGCGATGACTTCACGGATGCTCTTCTCGCCGAGAAGAAGCATAACCATACGATCTAATCCATATGCCAGTCCTGCATGTGGTGGTGCACCATACTTAAATGCTTCAATCAGGAAGCCGAATTTTTCCTGACACTCCTCGTCGGAAAGTCCCAGAACCTGGAACATCTTCGCCTGAAGATCTTTGTCGTGGATACGAACACTTCCGCCACCAAGTTCAACACCGTTTAAGACGATATCGTATGCATCAGCTTTGAGATCGAGAATATCATTTTCCAGCTTATCAAGTTCGTCCAGTTTCGGTTGGGTGAATGGATGATGCATCGCTTTCATGTTGCCTTCATCATCCTGCTCGAACATTGGGAAATCAACCACCCACAAGAAGTTGAACTGGTTATCGTCCAGGAGACCCATCTGTCCAGCAATCTTGCGACGAAGCCATCCAAGTGTATCGAAGACAACTTTGCTTCGGTCGCTGACGATAAATGCAATGTCACCATCTTGTGCATTCATACTATCCATAATCAAGCCCAGTTGTTCAGGAGTGAAGAACTTATTAACGGAAGAGTTGTACTCTCCGTTTTCTTTCTTAATCCATACAAGGCCCTTCGCACCATAATGTTTTGCTTCATCAACCAATTTGTCGATTTTCTTTCTCGAATACTGAGAGGCTCCACCTGGTACGCAAATACCGCGAACATCGCCGCCCGTTTCTAGTGCATTTGTGAATACAGCGAAATCGCAATCTTTAACGATATCATTCAGTTTATTTAACTCAATTCCAAAACGTGTATCCGGCTTATCGGAACCATAACGTTCCATTGCCTCTGTCCAAGTCAGACGTGGGAAAGGAGTTTCGATATCCATTCCTTTCAGTTCTTTCATCAACTTCTTCAAGAAGCCTTCCTGCATCTCGATGACATCGTTCTGATCCACATATGACATTTCCAAGTCAATCTGAGTAAATTCTGGTTGGCGATCCGCACGAAGGTCTTCGTCGCGGAAGCATTTTACAATCTGGAAATAACGATCGGTTCCAGCAACCATCAGAAGCTGTTTAAACATTTGCGGTGACTGTGGAAGCGCATAGAAAGAACCTCTGCGAACACGGCTTGGAACCAGATAATCGCGAGCACCTTCCGGAGTAGACTTAATCAGCATTGGTGTCTCGACTTCGACAAAGCCATTTTCATCGAAGTAGTCGCGAGCACACTTTGTAACTTTGTGTCGGAAAAGCAGGTTGCGCTGCATTTTATTTTTACGAAGATCCAAATAACGGTACTTCAAGCGTAAAGATTCGTCGACATTGTCGTCATCCTTGATGTAAATTGGCGGTGTATCTGCGGTGGAATAAAGAATCATATCCGTTGCAAAGACTTCAATTTCTCCGGTTGGAATATTTCCGTTCTTCGAAGATCGCTCATGAACAACACCCTTTACCCCAATGGAGTATTCGCCACGCAGGGACTTCGCCTGCTCCATGAGCTCGGCAGGAATATCTTCATTAAAAGTAATTTGCGTGATTCCCGTCTTATCTCTCAAATCTACGAATACCAGACTCCCCAAGCTTCTCTGCTTGGCAACCCAGCCGTTCAGAACAACTTCTTTACCTTCGTCGGCAAGTCTCAGCTCGCCGCACATATGCGTGCGTTTGTAAATTTCTGACATCATTATCTCCTGATTGCTTCTATAATATTATCTTTCGAAATGTGAACCTGTTCACCAGTTTCCATGTTCTTCAGTGTAAGTTCCCCGCTTTCAATCTCGTCGTCGCCAATAACGATGGAGTACTTTGCGCCAATTTTGTTGGAATACTTCATCTGGCCCTTCAAATTGCGCTCCTGCGTGTCAATTGCAGCTCGAATATGATTCTTGCGCAGATTCTGAACAAGTCCGAGGGCATAATGTTTCGCACGATCGCCAATAAAAGCAATTAAGATTTCCGGTTCAGCACTTTCACCAAAATTCGAACCGCAGAGTTCCATCAGCATGAGTAAACGCTCTTTACCAAGCCCAAATCCAACGCCCGGCATCGAAGGTCCACCGACTTCCTCAATCAAATGGTCATAACGTCCGCCACCGCAAACTGTGCCTTGTGCACCGATTTTGGTAGTAACGAATTCAAATGCGGTCTTCGTGTAATAATCAAGCCCACGTACGATTTTCGGATCAACTTTATAGGAAATGCCCATCGCATTCAGATTATCTTGAAGTTCTTCAAACGACTTCTTGCAATCCTCGCAAAGGTAATCCACCATCAGCGGAGCATCTTTGACAATTTCCTGATCTGCCGGCGACTTGCAATCCAGAATACGCATCGGATTTGCATCAAAGCGAGATTGACAAGTGGTGCAGAGGCAATCGTAATGCGGTCTTAAGAAATCCTGTAACGCTTTACGATACTTCGGACGGCATTCCCGGCATCCCACACTGTTAATATGGAGTTCAATATCCGTGATTTCCATTCGATTCAAGAAATCATCCGCAAGTGCGATGATTTCAGCATCCGCTAACATTGACGATGCGCCAAAGTTCTCGATACCGAACTGATGAAATTGTCTCAGACGACCGGCCTGCGGCTTCTCATAACGGAAGCACGGAGTATTGTAACAATACTTGCTCGGCTGCATATCCGCAAAGTGTTTACTTTCGATAAAAGCACGTACGGCTGGCGATGTGCCTTCCGGTTTAAGCGTAATGCTGCGATGCCCCAGATCCTCAAATGTGTACATCTCTTTCTGTACGATGTCCGTTGTCTCGCCGACGCCGCGGTTAAAAAGATCCGTGCTCTCGAAAATCGGCGTACGCAGTTCCCCAAAACCATACTCATCACAAATTTCAAAGAAACTCTTCTCAATGTAGTGCCATTTATAAGCTTCTTCCGGCAACATATCTTTGGTGCCTTTAGGCGCTTTAATTGCCATACTTTCCTCCTATCGTTGTATTCATTCTTATCTCTATTTGTCCCAATATTTATTCTTACGGCGAAGCATCTCTTCAAACCGCTCTTCGTATATTCTATAATTTCCTACATTCGGAATGCGTTCCAAACGGTCCGATTCTGGATAGTAGCGTTTTCCGATTGCACCAGCACCCAATCCGAGAATCGTTTGCTTTTCTTCCATAATGCGAACGTTGTAGATGGAATGAGCGCCCGGCTTGCAATAACCGACATTTTCAAAAGCCCCCATCTGATGCTTTTGTCGATAGATGTAATATGACTCGAATCCCTGTTCTGCAAGAAACTTTTCTGAATATTCTAACATCTTCCGTACTGTTTCTGTATTCTTACGGTAGTATTCCGGATCCTGCTCTTTGAGCTCCGAACCGCGCTTTATCGATAATGTGTGGACGGTGATGTTATTCGCTCCAAGAGCAACGAGTTTCTGAATCGTATGAGCAAAATCCTCCAGAGTCTCTCCTGGTAATCCTGCAATTACATCAGAATTCACAGTGGAAAATCCTACATCATTCGCATCTTCGAAAGCTCGCACGATATCATCCGGCGCGTGCGAACGGCCAATTGCATGAAGTGTATCGGCGTTCATTGACTGTGGATTAATGCTGATTCGATCCACCCCTTCTTTTCGAAGACGAACCAATTTTTCTTTTGAAATTGTATCCGGTCTCCCTGCCTCCACTGTGAATTCCACTTGTTCGAGATTCATTTCAAAAGAATCTCGAACAGCCTCAATCAGCTTCGCGAGTTGGTCTGCCGAAAGAACAGATGGTGTTCCGCCACCAATATAGACACTTTCAATTTTCTGTGAGCTCTTACGAAACAGTTCGCCAGTATACCGAACTTCTTCTAAAAGAAAGTTCAAATATTCCGCCACTTCCGATTCCCCCGCTACATTTGTAGCAAAAGAGCAATACGAACATTTAGTCGGACAGAACGGAATATGGATATAGAGGCTAATGGATTCAGCACTTGGTCTATCCATATATTTAAGCTGATATTCCATAATTCGACGGAGAAGCGAAAGTTTGGTATCTCGAATTAAATATATTTCTTTCATTCGGCGAAATAGTGCATCGAGGCTCCCAGCCGATTCATGGTGAATAAAAGCTAATTTTAGTGGTCGAACGCCCGTAAGGGTTCCCCACTCCGGCTCAATTCCCGTCTCCTGCGAAAGAATCCGATATACTTCTCGTTTGATTCCGTCAAAATCCAAGTCCAGTCTGTCGTTTAACAAATAACTTTTATTCGTTAACGCCAGTTTTGTTCCTTGCTTGAAATGAACCGGAATCATTTCAAACTCGCCATTCAAGAGAAATTCCCGTGCAAGTTCTTCGGCGTGATATTCATTTGTGATTCCATTTAAATAGAATCTATACAAAAGGATTTCCTTTCTTCTCGTTGCCAATCGTTGTGCTAAGGCCGTGTCCCGGATAAACTACGGTATCATCCGGCAACGTCATCAATCGCGCCAATGACGATTTCATCTCCGTTGGATTTCCAGAATAGAAATCAGTACGGCCAATGCTGTGGAAAAACAATGTGTCTCCGGTAAAAATAGTCTGATCACCATACATGCAAATTCCGCCGGATGTATGTCCCGGTGTTTCAATAAATTGATATTCGGTCTCGCCTAGTTTCAACGTGTCACCATCTTTAACATAAAGATTTGCTTCTAGCTGAATGAGATGAGAAGCAAATTGCTTTGATCCATTATTTTCAGAATCGTTTAGCAAATCCCTTTCGCGAACCCCAGCGACAACAATAGCATCCGGATAATCTTCCCGAAGCTCATCAATCGCCGCAATATGGTCGCCATGTCCGTGAGTCAAGACGATGTATTTTAATTTCGAAAATGTTGCAAGCATCGTTTTCATTGCTGGTGGGTAACAACCCGGATCGACAACGATGCCCTCATTAGACGCTTCATCTAAGAGGATATACGTATTTTCCTGCAACATATTTTGATTGTATGAATTTACCTTAATCATGATTTTGCTCGATATACCTTATCAATGTCCGGAATATTTCGAAGGGCGATTAACAAGCGCTGGATTTGATGCGTTCCTGTAATCGCAACCGTAATGTTCAATGTAACGTATTCATCCACTGCCGGCTTCATATTTACGCCGACAAGTCGAACATCCATATCTTCACAGACTTTCGAGATATCGCTAAACATCCCCTTACGGTCGATACACGAAATATTGATATCCGCATAATAGGTCTGCCCTTCTTTTGGTGTCTCCCACTCCACGGGAATCAAACGTGCGCGTTCACGGTCTGGAAGTGAAACAATGTTACTGCAGTCCGAACGGTGAACAGTAATACCTCGACCTTTAGTGATAAATCCGATGATGTCATCTCCCGGAACTGGTGTGCAGCAACGAGCGATGCGAATCAACAAGTTATCGGAACCCTTGACGATAATGCCTGGCCCATCGGAGTTGTTGATTCGATGGACAGATTTCTTTTTCTTAAGTTCCTCTTCTTTGCGCTGTTCTTCGCGTTGATTGTCCTCAATATAATAGTCAATCAGGCGCTGTCCCAGTTTTGCCAAAGCAGATCCGCCATTTGCAATCTGGATATAGAGCTCATTAATATTGTTCAGCTTCATATCTTTAATAGCACGAAGCAAATAGGCATTCTTCGCAACCACATGAGGATCGTAGCCTTTCTTTTTGATATAAGCTGCAATATTGGATTTTCCTCGATCTAAGGAATCCGTCTTATTTGCTTTACGGAGCCAATTTCGAATCTTATTTTTCGCCTGAGAACTCTTCGCAATCTTCAGCCAGTCCATGCTCGGTCCTGCAGAATTTGCTGACGTTATAATGTCGATAATATCTCCGTTGTGAAGCGTATGGTCGATGGTTACCATCTTGCCATTTACTTTAGCACCGACACAGCGGATACCAACATCTGTATGAATTTTAAAAGCAAAATCTAGTGGTGTTGACTCTGCCGGTAACTCGATGACATCGCCCTTCGGGGTGAATACGAATACTTGGTTATCAAAGAGATCCATCTTAAGGGTCTCCAAGAATTCCATGGAATCATCCGCTTCTTTCTGCCACTCCAGTGCTTGACGTAGCCATGCTAATTTCTGCTCTGAAGTATCTCCCCCTTGCTTGCCTTCTTTATACTTCCAATGAGCCGCAATACCATATTCTGCAATGCGATGCATCTCGTAAGTTCGAATTTGAATTTCAAACGGATCACCATTATCATCCAGCACCGTTGTGTGAAGTGATTGATACATGTTTGGCTTCGGCATCGCAATGTAATCTTTAAAGCGACCCGGAATCGGTTTCCAACGAGTATGGACGAGGCCAAGAACGGCATAGCAATCCTTGACAGTATTCACAATAACACGCACCGCTACCAAGTCAAAGATTTCATCCAACTGTTTATGCTGAATGGTCATCTTCTTATAGATGCTATAGAGGTGTTTTGATCGTCCCATTACGTCATAATGGAAGTTGGACTTATCGAGCTGATCGCTAATTTCATCAATCAAACGATCAACCACACGCTCTCGAACTTCTTTGCGTTTATTTACCAGAATCGAAAGTTCTTGATATTCTTCTGGATGCAAATATTTAAACGCCAAATCTTCCAGTTCAAACTTAATGCTGTAAATACCAAGGCGTCCAGCTAGAGGTGCATAAATTTCGAGTGTCTCAGCGGATTTCTCCTTCCGCTTGTGCGGTGGCATGAATTCCATCGTACGCATATTGTGGAGACGGTCAGCTAGTTTGATAATCAACACACGAATGTCTTTCGACATTGCGAGGAACATCTTGCGGAAGTTTTCCGCCTGCATTTCTTCTTTCGAATCATACTTAATGTTTCCCAGTTTCGTGACGCCATCCACCAATAGAGCAATTTCCTCATCGAAATCTTCAACGAGTTGCTCTCGAGTATAATCAGTGTCTTCGACTACATCATGAAGTACGCCTGCAACCACCGTTTCTTTGTCCATGCCAAAGCTGGCCAGAATTTTCGCAACGGCAACCGGATGAATGATATACGGTTCGCCACTCTTGCGCATCTGTCCATCGTGAAGTTCGTTAGCAATTTCGAAAGCTTTAACGATGATTGGATCATCGTACTTCTCATTAATGGTTCGCAAATCTTCAATGAATTGTTCAGTTGTTACACCTTGTTCAGAAGACACCTGATAATACTCCTTTCATATATTTTCTATATTTTTTATTTTACAATTCCAGAATTCGATTTCTTCGCTGCTTTTGCATTCTTTGCTTGCTGTGTCTCATATCTGGAGCGTCTCTCTCTGTGAGTCATCTCATAAAGCAGTGGGCTGCAGATGAAGATAGAAGAATAGGTTCCGGATGTAACACCGATAATCAGCGGAATCAAGAATTCGCGAATTTCCGTCGATACCATGAAGTACAGTGGAATCATAACAATAAGCGTTGTCAGCGAAGTCATAATCGAACGAGACAACGTCTCGTTAATGCTGTTATCAATCTGCTCAACCAATTCCTTACGCTTATAGAAACGCTTGTTTTCTCTGATACGGTCGAATATAACGATGGTATCGTTGATAGAATATCCAACGACCGTCAAAATACCGGCGATAAATGGGTTGTTAATCGAGAATCCGCAGATTGCATACAAAGCCAAAGTCACCAGTACATCGTGGAGCAATCCGCCAACCGCAGCAACACCGTATTTCCATGTCTTAAATCGGAATCGAATGTATACGAGCATACACAACGCTGCGATGATAATCGATTTTACCGCATTCTGGCGAAGTTCTTTACCGACGGTTGGTCCAAATTCCTCTGAAGAGAGAACGGCATCACTCTTCAGGTTGTACTTATCACTCAAAGTCGAAACAACTTCTTCTCTCTCATCTGCATTGAGCGATTCCTTCGTACGAATGACAATCTGGCTCTTGTTATCGCTCGCATATACGATAGTCGGATCCAACTTATACTTTGCGATAGCTTCTTTTACCTCTTCCGAATCCACTTGCTGACCCATTTCGAGCTGAATCATAGTACCACCAGTAAAGTCGATACCGTAGTTAAAGCCTTTGAAGAGTGCGCAGCCTGCACCAAGCAGGATTACAATCAAGCTGATTGCATAATATTTCTTACGATTTGCGATGAAGTGCACGTGTTTCTTCCACTTCATCTTCGGTGTGCCGTCTTTGTGCATTCCAAAGAATTTCATCTGATTAAGAGCCGGGATTTCGGTCATCATAGTAACCATCAACTGGGTGATGAAGACCGCGGTGAAGATACTGCACAGAGTACCAATCATCAAAGTCAACGCAAACCCCTTAACAGAAGTGGTACCAATCAGATATAGCACGATGGCTGCAATTAAAGTCGTTGTCTGCGAGTCGATGACGGTAGAAAGTGCGGACTTAAATCCAGAATCTACCGATACACGAATGGACTTACCCTTCTCAATTTCCTCTCGAATACGGGTAAAAATAATTACGTTAGAGTCTACAGCCATACCGATGGAAAGGATAATTCCGGCAATGCCTGGGAGTGTCAGGACAGATCCCATCAAAGCCATAATCCAAAGAGTTACCTCGATATAAAGAATCAACGAAATGTCCGCAACAACACCAAGTGCACCGTATGCAAGAAGCATGATAATCATGACTAGAGCAAGACCGATTCCACCGGCAACAATACTCTTGCTCAGTGCGTTCGCACCGATTGTAGCAGTCTCAACCGAAGAACTGATTTCCTTCAGTGTTGCTGGAAGTGCACCCCCTCGAATCAGTGCAGATGTAGAAGATGCTTCATCTTTCGTAAAGCCACCGGAACGGGTGATTTCACAGCTCTTAGATGTAATCTTCTCACTTACACTTGGAGCAGAAACCACTTCATCGTCCAGTTTGATAACGATAGCGGTATTCGAAACAGTCGAACCATTCTCATCTTTGAGCTTTGCCTTGACTTTACCTGCTGCAGCTTTTTCTGTTGCTGCAGAAAACTTGTCTGAACCCTTCGAAGAGAAGTCGATAGTAATCTTATATCCACCATTCTGAGAATCCGTCGTAAAAGACGAATCCGTGATATCGTTACCACTCATTACCTCTGTTCCATCCGCAAGGAATAACTTCAGCTGAGCGGTTTTACCAATCTGGTTAATTGCCTCCTGGGAATCTTCAACACCTGGCATTTCAACACGAACACGATTCGATCCTTCGATAGAAACGGATGCTTCAGAAATACCCATTGCATTAACACGATTCTCTAGGACAGACTTCGTCTGATCCATCAGCTTAGTAAGATCGGAACCGGTGGATTTGGTTTCAGCCTCCATGAGGACATATACGCCACCGTTAATATCCAATCCATACTTCATCTTATCGGATAGCTTCTGAATTGGCCCCAACCCCTTGATGGAAACAAACGCACCAAAAGCTACAACTAAGATGACCAAAATGCATAAAAATTTACGTGTACCTTTTTTCATCGCAATCTTAGATACCTTTCTATAAGTTAAGTTAACGTTTCAAACACCATAACACGGCATTATATTTTACATATAATTTTACATCATCACCGTCTTTAGTTCAAGGTTTTTCATCGTTCACGCTATACATATGAGTAAAATTGATGTAAAAGAAAAAGCGCCCAATCTAGGCGCTTTGATTTCTCATTCAATTAGAAGGAATTATTCTGCATCCTTTTCGTCTGCAACTTCCTCTTTCTTTGGAGTCAGCTTCTTCGGCGTAACCTTCTTAGTGGTGGAAGTCTTCACTTCCCTCTCCTTTACTTCTTCTGCTTTCTCTTCTTTCTCAGCTCTTGCAGCCGCATTCGGAGTAATTACACTGCCGATTGCATTCTTCAGAATCTCAACATTTGTAGAGCCCTTACCTGCGTTAATATTGATTACAACGCGATCACCGTTGATGCTTACAATCTTACCAACGAAACCGCCAATTGTTACGACTTCATCACCCTTTGTCAGGCTATCGTGCATTTCTTTCGTCTCTTTGTCTCTCTTCTTCTGTGGGCGAATCATCATGAAGTAGATGATCAGCAGGAAGAAAACAAGCAAAAGCATATTCATCATATTCGCACTCATCTTCATTTTCAATACCTCCAAAATTGGTTCAATGGTGCCGGCGATGGGGGT
>CAVFWT010000040.1:0-18151 GCA_963626305.1 bacterium
CACTCACCACAGGTGAAGGTGCCGTTGCTGGTTCTCCAGAGGAAGCACTTAACGTTTCGTATGGCAACGACACCAGCGATGAATTCGTTCTGCCGACAATTGTCACTAATCGCCCAATTCAGGATGGCGATTCTGTGGTATTCATCAACTTCCGACCAGACCGTGCGCGTGAAATTACTCGGACGCTGGTGGACGAAGACTTTGATGGTTTTACCCGAAAGAAGGTTCTGCATGACCTCACTTTCGTATGCATGACAGAGTATGATGCGACAATGCCTAACGTCAACCTTGCATATCCGCCGGAAACGGTCGATCCAACGCTTGGAAGCGTCATCGCAAAGGCTGGGCTCAAGCAGCTTCGCATTGCAGAAACGGAGAAATATGCCCACGTAACGTTCTTCTTTAACGGAGGCAAAGAAGCGCCAGAAGAAGGTGAAGACCGCATTCTCGTTCCATCTCCGAAGGTTGCAACGTATGATTTGCAGCCAGAGATGAGTGCTCCAGAAGTGACTTGCCGCGTGCTGGATGCCATTGAATCGGATCAATACGACGTCATCATCCAGAACTACGCAAACCCAGATATGGTCGGTCATACCGGAAACTTTGATGCGACAGTACAAGCGATTGAAGTACTGGACGGATTGGTTGCCGAGGTCGTTGATGCGATTCTGGCAAAAGACGGACAGATTCTTCTGATTGCCGATCACGGAAATGCGGACTATATGCTGGATGATAATGATAACGTTGTGACAAAACATTCCTTGTCACCAGTTCCATGCTGTCACATCTGCAAAGAACCGTGCGAGTTCCTTGCGAAAGAAGGAAAATTAGCGGACGTCACACCGACACTGTTAACACTGATGGGCATCGACGTTCCGAAAGAAATGAAAGGAAATGTATTGGTATAACTTTATTGGCTTGATACAGTTATATCAGCAAAGATAAATTCGCCAAACGGCGAAAAAGATTGAGGATTAGAAAATGGATAAAAGTATTGCAAAGAAACAAATTGAAAAAGTTATACTCGTTGTGTTTGGTAACTTGTTCTACGCAGCAGGTGTCAATCTGTGTATCAACCCGCTCCACTTCTACAGTGGCGGATTTACCGGCATTGCACAGCTTATTCGTATGTTCATGTTAGATTTTCTTCATGTTCCGGAAATTGCCGGCGTAGACTACATGGGAATCATCTATTTCGCAATCAACATTCCGTTCTTCATTCTCGCATACAAAGTGATGGGGCGGAGATTCTGCCTAGAGACGCTCGTATCCATCGTAATGGCTTCCGCAATGCTTGCGGTCATTCCGATTCCAAGCACACCGTTTATCACCGATCCGATGCTTGCCGCACTCGTTGGTGGTCTGGGCTCTGGCGTCGGAGCTGGCATGGTGCTTCGCGCCGGAAGCTCTCAAGGCGGTCAAGATCTCATTGGCGTCTGCACGGCGAAAACACATCCTACTTTCAAGGTGGGCACGGTCGGAATTATCATCAGTGTATGCATCTACTTAATCTGCCTCTTCGTCTATGACGTACAGACCGTTCTGTATTCTATCATTTTCGCTGTAATGACCGGGCTCTTTATCAACCGAGTACACATCCAGAATATCCAGACAGAGGCAATGATTTTCACGAAGAAAGAAGGCGTAGCAGAAGCCATCATGCAAGAAATGCACCGTGGCGTCACGACTTGGGAAGGTGCTGGCGCATATACCAAAGAAGATTCACACATTCTGGTAACCGTTCTCTCGAAATATGAGGAACGAATTCTTCAGGACATTCTCGCTAAATACGATCCAGAAGCGTTTGTCATCTTGCTCGACGATGCACACGTAATCGGAAATTTCGAGAAAAGATTTCATTTGTAAAAGCAGATTCACGACGCCATTATTCTGCACGATAAAAGCGGCAACCTCATTTACAAGGTTGCCGCTTTTTTATTATTTTCTAGTTTCTCAAAATTCGGATTGGTTGAACAATCCCCGGACTGAACATTTTTCCAGGCCATCGCTATTGCTCAATTTCCTCTAATAGAATTTCAGCTTCATCAGAATCTGGATTCATCAACATTTGAAAAAGTTCTCGAAATTTCTCGGGATCTTTGAAATTCAAATTAATGAAATGCTCCCAGCGACGTCTGCACTTCTTACCGCGATGAATAACATAAAGATTTGTCGAAACTTGCAACCATTTCTTCATTTCTTCGAAAGCTTCTTCATCTTCAATATCTTCCAAGTCATCCATTTTATCCAGGAATTCATTACGAATTTCCACCTGAATCTGATTCTCCGAAGTCAAAAGATATCGAATACTTACATCAAGAGGCGCAATCTCCGAAATGCGGTCAAGATATCCAAAAAAAATCGCAATTTCCATGAACTCTTCCACCAGATCCTTCACTTCCTCAATTAAATTGCATTCAATTTCGGTGCATATCATATTGAGAAATTCTGGGTCATTTTGATTCTCAAACAAAGTCTCCAAAGCTTCAGTCCATCCACCATGAATTTTTGACGTACAGATAGCACTCTCATTGCCCGACTCATCCACTCGATGGAAAGCTGACGTCTTGCTCGTTCCGTGAGCCAAAATGATGCGAATATCTTCACGATTTTCCGGTTCTTCGTTTTCTTCTTTTCCATCCCAAATAATATAAGGTTTCGTTGACATCCATTCTCCTTATTTAGCGGTATTCAGTGATTCGAGCAAGTCGATCGCGTCGATATATCCTTGCAAACCTTTTCCTTTGACAACGCCGGCAGCAACATCACGGACATAAGAAATTCGGCGAAAATCATCACGCATATCCGGATCCGATACGTGCACCTCAATCGTCGGAATTCCAACGGCCTTGATTGCATCTGCGAGTGCTACACTAGTGTGCGTATATGCGGCCGGATTCATAACGATTCCTTCCACTTTATCGAAATATGCCTGGTGAATGGCATCGACCAAATCGCCTTCATGATTGGACTGCATGAAATCCAGTTCATGCTTCGAACCTTTCGCATCAATAATCATCTGAATCAAATCAGCATAAGTGGTATGGCCGTAGATTTCTGGCTCACGAATGCCTAGCATATTCATATTGGGACCGTTAATAATCAAGATTTTCATCCATGTACCTCACAATCTGTTTTCTCATACTTCGAGCAAAACGTCTGATATCTTCCATGTAGAAACTTTGGTTCTTCGAAGAATGATTTTTTCTTCCCTTCTTCTCCCCGGTCTGTTTCTTTGATATTTTGTCGCTGGATTTCTTCTGTTCTGTTGAAGCCGATTTTCGATAGCCAAAATTAAGTTTATTTTCAACAATTAAGTGTGCTGCCGTTTCATACTTATCCGCACGCTGACGATACAGTTCTTCCACACCAACGCGCTTGGTAAGCGGACGATCCTTTCGTGCCAAGAGATATAGAGGGCGTTTCATGTATACAACTACACTGTTTTCGCGCATGATTCCATGATTCTCTTCGCGAATCACTGCACCACCACCCGTCGCAATAACAAGGCCTTTCTCCTTGCATACTTCTTGAAGGACTTTCGTCTCAAGGTCACGGTAATAGGCTTCTCCTTTTTCTACAATCACTTCAGCTGGCTTCACACCATATATCTCTGCAAATTTACGGTCCACATCGACGAATGGTCTCTTCATACAAAGCGCAACTTGTCTACCTACGCAAGATTTTCCTGCGCCTGGCATTCCAACAATGACAACATTCATCTGCTCCGGCAAAATTCGCTTCATTGCTTCTTTTCCAAGATCAATGGAAACGGTACGAGTATGTCCTTTTCTACCCAATCCATTTTTCTTATGATTCTGTCCGCCATGGTGATTTTTTCCTTTTGCCGAATTTCGGTTGGATGCACCTTTCGCAGAGTCCCATTTCGACGTAATTTTCTTTTGGCCGAATCCACTCTTTGGAACTTCTCCCCAGATTTGCGCGGAACGAAGCCCTTGATAGACGAGCATGGAAAGTCCCGATCGCACAAATATTCCAGCGGCTTCTGCATCTCTTAGAATTTTCGTGCGATAAGGGTTATATATCGCATCGAAGACCCCTTCCATCTGCTTGAAGTCAGCGAAGGTAACGGGGGCGTCATCCAGCGGTGATCTTTCGCTATTCGGATACATTCCAACCGGAGTCGCATTCACGATAATTTGCGCATCTAGATGCTGAGGTAACTCGTCATATGTGCAGTAGCCGCCACCCTCGCGACCGTGACGAGATACTACAATGATTTCAGCCGCATGCATGTTCTGAAGTGCCTTGCAAATAGCCGAACAAGCACCGCCCGAACCGAGAACAAGCACTTTTCTTCCCGCAATTCTAGATTCCTCAATCATCCGTTCGAAGCCATACACATCCGTGTTATATCCTTCCAACGTGCCATCTGGAAGGCGCTTGATGGTATTCACCGCGTTCAATTCTTTTGCTTCGTCCGAAATTCGGTCGAGATATTGAATTACAACTCGCTTATACGGGCTGGTTACGTTAAATCCAGTATAGTCCGAATGGCAGATAAGTTCTTCCAGTTCGTCTTCTTCGAGATCAAATCGGTCGTAAGAATATCCGCTCGTATACTGCGCAAAGACATGGTGCAAGTCCGGTGATAAGCTGTGAGAAATGTGCTTTCCAATTACGGCATATTTTCTACTCATGTTCTTCTCCTAACAATGCGTCTAGCAATACCAAAGCAGTTGCAGCTTCCACGACAGGAACCGCCCTTGGGACGACACAAACATCGTGTCTTCCGCCCGCACTCAGTGTTGTCTCTTGCATTTCTTCAATATTTACAGTGCGTTGTTCTTTCGAAATAGTCGGTGTCGGTTTGAACGCCACACGAAAACAAATATCCATTCCGTTGCTGATTCCACCGTTAATTCCACCCGCATTATTGCTTTCAGTTTCGAGTTTTCCATCGCGTAAGATAATCGGATCGTTATTCTCCGACCCGCGGATTCGAGATCCATGGAAGCCACTACCGAATTCAATTCCTTTGACCGCTGGAATTGCAAAAATAGAAGCGGCAATTACGCCCTCTAGGCCTTCATAGAGAGCTCCTCCGATTCCACCAGGGAATCCGGATACGGTGCACTGGACAATACCGCCGATGGAATCACTATCCTGCTGAGCTGCCTGAAGCACCGCTGCGATTCGCTCGGGCTCCGTCTCACCACCGATTTCTACGTACTCCGCATGAATCTGAATATCTTTCTTGGCGAGCAGCTGCAGCGCAATGCCACCCGCAATACAAATCGGTGCCGTCATTCTACCAGAAAATCTTCCGCCCCCAGGGCGAAGACCTTCTGGACCCTCTTTCAAATAGGCACCGAGGTCTGCATGCCCCGGACGAAGAACCGTACGCAATTTATCGTAATCCCCGGAACGACGATTTGTATTGTAGATGCACGCATGCAATTCGTCCCCGGTAAGTTCACTTAAATCCGCTTGATTGTCCATCGCACCGTCCGAATCTTCTCGAATTCCAGTTTTAAAAATAACCTGATCGGGTTCTTTGCGCGGAGTCGATGCTGCATCCGAAATCGAGGAGTTGCCTTTCTTCCCAGGTGCACGACGTGCCATAAAGGCTGCTAACGCCTCCTTGCTGAACGTTTCCCCTGAGGGGAATCCAGTTACTTTTACCCCGATTTCATCACTGTGGGACTCCCCGTAAATGCGGATCGTGATATTCTGTCCAAATTCTTTTCTCATCTCAATTGCCCTTATCCCGAAAAAAACATTATATACACAAATGGATTCTCACAAAGGAGAATCCATTTTTTCATATTATACCGTTATGTCTGAATCAGTGCAACCGCACTATGCTTCTACCGACGTCTCGGCTGCTTCGAGTGTTTCTTCCAATACAGGTTCTTCCAGAATTGGAGATTCTGCATCAGGTGTTGCTGCGATTTCATCCTGTTCTGTTTCCTCGATGCGGCGATATGTAATCAAATCTTCTGCGATTTCATTGGTTGCAAGGCTTACAGGTCTCTCTGCCTCAACCTCTGTCAAAACCGGCATACCGTTGATAATATCTCTAGCTCTCTTTGCGGCAAGAATGCAAAGTGTATAGCTGCTGTCTACCTTTTCGCGCAATCCGTTTACGGATGGATATAACATCATAATTCTTTCCTCCTATCTTCTATATCTCTATTTGTCTTCATCCTCATAGCTGCGGATGATTGGTTTTACATGGTCCGGAACCTTTCGTCCCTCTGCCTGGATAATGGCTTCGACTTGTGAAACCGCTTCTGCCAGATCATCATTCACCACGTAGTAATCGTACTCTCCCAACAAACGAATTTCGTTCAATGCCTCTTCGGATCTGCGAGCAATGGATTCCTCTGAATCCGTTCCTCTTCCCGACAAGCGGTCACGTAGGATACTCATGCTCGGTGGCAACAAGAATATTAGAATCGCTTCATCCATTGCCTTCTTCACCTTGAGTGCACCTTGCACATCAATTTCCAAAAGCACGTTCTGACCACGTTCGAGTTGACGGACAACCGCATTCTTCGGCGTTCCATACATATTTCCATACACGTTGGCGTGTTCCAGGAGATTTCCCTGTTCAATATTCTCTAGGAATTCTTCCTTCGTAACAAAGAAGTATTCTCTTCCGTTCTGTTCACCTTCGCGCGGTGCTCTAGTAGTCATGGAGATGGATAAACGGATGTCATTCTGCTGCAGCAGTTCCTTGCACACCGTTCCCTTGCCCGTACCAGACGGTCCGGAAATGACGAACAATTTACCTCTTTGGGTCTTGTTATTTGCCATGAGTTCCCCTTCCATTCATTTACTATTGGCCTATTATTATAGCATAATATCAAGTTCTGTTCTACTCAATGTTCTGAACTTGCTCACGGATTTTCTCAATCTCCGCTTTGAGATCGAGCATCCAAGATGTAATCTCGGTATCGTTAGACTTTGATCCGATGGTATTGGCTTCGCGATTCATTTCCTGAATCAAGAAATCAATTTTCTTTCCAACCGCATCATCATCCGAATCAAAGAAGTTGCGAAGCTGCTGAATATGGCTTTCCAATCTTACCAGTTCCTCTGTAATGTTTGCTTTATCTGCAAAGACAGCCGCTTCCACAAGGACGCGCTCCTCTGGAACTTCTACCTTGCCATCCAGCAAATCATTCACGCGTTCGCGGAATTTATCCATATATTCCTTGCTGATTTCCGGAGCACGTTCTTTGATTTTATCCTTGATGCCCTCAATGATATCTGCTCTCATGAGAATGTCATTCGCCAGACGTTCTCCTTCAGCAGCCCTCATATTAATGATATTCTGGAGTGCAATTTCTGTTGGTGTGAGAATAGCATTGAGGAGTTCCTCTTCGTCCTCTTTCGCTGGAACTGCCTTGATAACATCTGGCATATTTGCCAGCATCCCCAGTGTCACACCGCCCCGTTCGTTAAACCCGAATTTCTCCTCGAGTTTCTTGAGGGCTTCATAATATTTCTCCGCAACATCTTCGTTCAGGCGAATATCGTTCTCGCTTTCTCCGAAGTTATCCACAGATACAGAAACTTCAATTTTTCCTCTCTTCAGAGCATCGCGAACGAGGCCCTTTAAGCGTTCCTCCGCAAAGGAATACCGACGAGGCATTTTGACGTATACGTCACAGTAACGATGGTTGACTGCTTTAATTTCCACTGTAATGCTTTTCTTGCCGTCAGAATACTCTCCGCGGCCGTAACCGGTCATACTTTTAACCATGCGTTCCTCCATTTATTCAAAACAATACTAAGTAGCATTTTAGCACTTCTGCTGTCCAATGTAAAGGAATGAACGTCTTCAAAGCCTTGTTAATACTTGATACTAAGCGGTTCTCGTGCTATATTAATCACATGGCTTACGATGGAATTATAACATTTGGAATAGTAGAAGAATTAAAATCCCGCTTATTGCAAGGAAAGATTGAGAAAGTATATCAGCCCGGAACGGAAGAACTGGTTCTCCAGATTCACACACGGAACGGCAACGTTAGACTTTTCGCATCAGCTTCTGGACAAGCACCACGGGTATGTCTCACAGGTGGCAAGTTCGTCAATCCGGCGACGCCACCCAATTTTTGTATGCTTCTTCGAAAGCATCTTCAGACAGGGCGAATCACGGACATTCGTCAGAATGGCTCTGATCGAATTATTGAGATGGATATTGAAGCGCAGACAGAACTCGGTTTTACGGTCTCAAAGCGACTGATTTTTGAAATCATGGGAAAACACAGCAACATCGTGCTCGTCGCTCTGGATACCGGCAAAATCATCGACAGCATTAAGCGCATTTCCATTGATGTGAACCGGTATCGACAGCTACTGCCAGGAATCATCTATCAATATCCGCCAGCACAGGATAAGGAACCTTTCCGCGAATTATCCACCGAATTCATTGAAAAATTGCAAAAGGATCCCGATTCTGCATCCGACCCGAAATATCTCATGTCCACGATTCAGGGAATTTCTCCGGCGATTTCACGGGAACTCGCATCCTCAGGAGACCCAGTTGCTCGAATTCAGCAAATCATCGAGCAAATTGAAGGTCAAGATGTGAATCCTTGCGTATATTTGGATGATGATAACCGTCCGCTGGAGTACCACCTGACGGAATTGTCGGAATACCGAGGCGGAAACAAACTTGATTTTACCACTATCAGCGAAGCGGTAGAATATTTCTACATGCACCGCGAAGAATCAAATATCATCAAACAGAAGACGCTTCCGTTACACCGCACAGTTCAAGCCGCAATCGATAAGGCGCAGCTCAAGAAGAAGCGACTCGGCGAAGATTTGCTGCAGGCAGAGAATTCTGAAAAATACCGCCTATACGGCGAACTTCTCACTGCGAACCTGCACTTGGTAAAACCGGGTGCAAAGGATGTCACCGTCATCAGCTATTATGACAATCAGCCAGTAACCATTCCACTGAGCGAGAAATACAATGCGGCGAAGAATGCACAGCAGTATTTCAAGAAATACTCGAAGGCGAAGACGGCTGTTCACGAGAAGACAGAGCAGCTTGAGAAGACAACAGAGGACATTATCTATCTGGAATCTGTACTTCAGAGTGTGGAACAAGCAAAATCCATTGAGGAGCTCAATCAAATTCGCGAAGAACTTGAGGATACGGGATATGTTCGCCGTCGCACACAGAAGGGTTTCCGAAAGAAGAAGGTAAAACCACATCCGATTCAATATCAGCTTCCGGATGGAGATATCGTATACGTCGGTCGCAACAACAAAGAGAACGATTATCTCACAACGAAGATGGCTGGAAAGAAAGATCTGTGGTTCCATACCAAGGACATTCCGGGCTCGCATGTCGTTCTTCCACTAGATGCGAATGCGTCCGTTGATGATATTCCTGCCAATAAGATTTATGCGGTGGCATCAATTGCAGCTTATCACAGCAAGGCGAAAAATTCGCAGAACGTACCAGTTGATTTCGTCCCGATTCGATATGTAAAGAAACCAAGTGGCGCAAAACCGGGAATGGTGATTTTTACGCATAACACCACCGTATACGTTGATCCGAAACTGCCAGAGAATGAGACAACCAGTAAGTAAGTAAATAAAGAAACAAAAAACAGCATCGTCTTACTTGTTTTCCAGTAAAATGGTGCTGTTTTTTAGTAGCTCTACACTTCTATGAATCTTGTATAAAGCAATGTGCCCGCAATTTGCAAAGCACGATTACATTTCTCCGATAATGCGGTGATAATAAGCCTCAGAATCGCCTTCATTTCGAATCGGCTCATCGAGCACGCCTTGATCCGTCAAATGATAGAAGATTTGACTTTGCGCTGCCAACTTCGGGTTGTGTGTCACCAGAATGATGGATTTTCCCATTTCGCGATTAATCTGTGTCAACAAATCCGCAACAAGAGATTCTGATTTCGCATCCAGATTTCCGGTCGGTTCATCCGCAAGAATGAGATCTGGATTATTCATCAGTGCACGAGCAACTGCTACGCGCTGCTGTTCACCGCCCGACAACTCGTGTGGATATTTTTGAAGCAAGCGTTCGGACAGATTGAGCTGCGCTGCCAATTCAATTGCGCGAGGTTTTACTTCAGTTTCTTCTTTCTTATCTAGAAATCCCGTCAACATGATATTATCCAGTGCCGAGATGCTTTCAATCAAATCAAAATTCTGGAAAATAAATCCGATTTCGCGGCGCCGAATGTCTGCTAGTTCGTCATTCCATAGATCTGCAGTATCTCTTCCATTCAAGCGAATCACCCCTTCACTCGGCCGCATCGTCAGTCCCAAGATGTTGAGAAGTGTACTTTTACCAGAACCCGAACGCCCCATAATGGACACGTATTCGCCCTTATGGACGACGAGGTTGATAGAGCGCAAGACTTCGACGTCTTCTGTGCGCTCGTTTCCGCTACTCGATTTGCGGCGGTAGGTCTTTCGGATGTTCTCCGCAGCAATGATTTCATTCATAATTTTCTCTCCTTTCCGCCGTTCGTTTCTTTACAGAGCGGTACATGTATACTTCAAACAACACGATTACCAGCACCGGCATGCACCAATACGGAAGTGCCTTGAGGAGGATGGACATAATTTTCGTGGCTTCTATTGCACGTATTCGAATAATTTCTGCGGCATAGCTTACCGTCGCAACGCCACTTACCAGCAAGGGTAAGATGTAAATCGAATTTAGTTCACGTTTCAAAGCTCTTCGCTGATCGTCCTCTCGGATTCCGAGCTTATGCAGAAGCTGATACTTATAAATGAGATCTCGCCGAATGAAACCGGAGTAAATCATCAGAATCAGCAGCAAGCAAATCATCATCATCAGGATTTCGTAAACCAGCATCGTCTTCTGGAAATAACGCTCGGATTCCGTGTCGGAGGCTAATTGACGCTTCTCATAGTACGTCTGAATTTCACGGTCAAACGACGCATCTGCAGCATTTCGTTTTGCGACCTTGTTCAGTAGATGTATTGATTTGTCATAACCTTTTTCGTTCATCTGAATCAAATACATGTGACTTGGGCCTTCTTCGGTCTTTAGCGTCTTGAAGTATTCATCCGAAAAGACGATGAGATTTTCCTGGCTCCCGCGGTTTAACATGCCAATCAGATTTTGGTTGAATTCGGCTTTGACGGTTCTCTGCGGATACAAATATTTCCGTTCCTCCGAATAGTATGTGCGGAGTGGCTGTCCAATTCTCAGAAACGGCTTCGTTCGGAACAAGTAATAGTCAATCGGATGCGATTTCTCCGCTGCATCTTGCTGATATACGATGACGATTTCCTTTTTCTGCGGTGCCTCGCACTTCACCGACTGATTCTGTATCTGGCAAAGTTTCTTATATGAAGACCATGAGATTCCAATATTCTGTCCTTGTGGCCAGATTACTTTCATCGCAGCATTGGTAAGTGCATCTTTCCAGTCGAACGGCTCGCCTTCGACCGCTGTCACGCGCACCATCGGAATTTCTGTCATTTCGTTGCTATTTTTACCCACTTGATAAAAATAATTTTCATCCGCATCATGCCCGAACGCCACGATGTCATAAGGGAATAGTGATTCCGATTCCTCATCTGATGACTGAGATAGGAATGCAGTCTGTAGAATCGGCACCGTGACCACAGCGCCAATGGCAAAAGTAATCAGCACCACTTCGATTGTTTTCCGGAAATTAAAGGTCCAAAGAGTCTGTGCATAAGCAGTTCTGAGTCGGCGCTCGCTTCTTGCAAATTGGCGAACGAATACCGACGCAATGGATACAACAATTATTGCAATTCCAAGAATTATCAGTCCATAGAGTTTGATGTTCTCGAAATTTCTTCGCTGAATCAAAGAATAAGCAGAATAACCTGTAACCACTGTAGCCATCACGAAGAGAATTCCTGCAATGCGAATGGATGGCACGTAATCTGCACCGCGTTTCTGTATGTTGTAATATCGACGCTGAATCATCTTCTCATGGTTCCAGAGCGTTGTCGCTATGAAAATGAGAATCATCACCCCAGCGGTAATCGCAATTGGAAACACTCCAATTGAAATGGTGATTTTAGCGCCCAGCTGTTTCGAGGCTTGATGCAGCAGCACCTCGACTTCCAAAATTCCAAGAACGAATCCAAGTCCCAAGGAAATCGCACAGGAACGAGTCATTTCGATTGTCCAGCTCATTCGAATCAGTTCCTCTCTTGCGCCGAGCTTCATCATTCTCGAATCCGCATTCTCTCTTCCAGAAAGCACCCTGGTAATCACAAGAGACATCACGACTGCATCCAGTACAAACGCAACGAACATCGCGTTCTTCAAGCTAGCTTCCATCCCATTTCCAAGGAAGAGCATCTCCGAAGAGTGTACCGCCTTCAATGATCGGCTCAACGTGAAAATCGCGAAAGTGTACGACGTTGTCACTGCACCTACCAAAGCCAATAGAATTTGATTATTTCGGTTAGATTCTACCGAAGCGAGCAGCAACCGATGGAGCTGCTTCGAATACTTTCCGGGGAAATACAATCTCCGCTTTCGTTCTTGTGCCTCTTTCTTATGAGCAATTCGAAGCGCCTCATTCTGTTTGGTCATCAAATTGTAGTCGGCTAAAAACTTACTTATCAAGAAATCAACCAGTACAAAAAATCCTGCAACCAGATTCCACATAGTTGGATCCCAGCCGTAGAAGGAGAATAGAAGGACCATGTAAATTTCTTCCAGTAAATACAAGATATTGTTAATCCAATTCTTTCTTCCTCGAAGAAGCTGTAATATTAACCGAATCAAAGCTACTAGTGCAGCGAGCAAAGCAAAAATAAACACAACAAAAGCAGGGTAGACATTCACATCCCCTTGCGAGAATGCAGCCATTCCGCCTGCTTCGTTCACCGCTTTGTAAAAGCTAATTATTGTATATTTTTGATTTCGGTATTCCATCCATGGAAAGAAAGTCACTAGAACAATTCCTAGCATGAGCACATTGCTCATGACATATAACTTCTGCTTGATATCTTTCTTCACGTTGGAATCAGCTCCTTTGCAATTCGATTCTAGTGTTTTGATTGCTTCTTATGGAAATCCTTCGGGTTATTCTTTCGATTAGTATTGAGCTTATCTTTTCGGCTCTTTTTCCGCTTCTCTGCAGCTTCTCGGCGTTTCCGCTTCGCTGTTTTCGGCTTCATTACAGAGAATCCAAACGAACCGATTGGTTCACGGCGGAGGCCGTAATAACTGCCGTGATTGAATGCAGTCAAACGCATCCGTTCAAATTGATATGCCCCATCCTCAGCAACATATTGCTCATCAATGTGCACTGCTACAATTTCCGCTAAAAACATATCGTGAGATCCCAGTTCTAGAACATCTTTCACTTGGCATTCGAGGCTTACCGGAGATTCGGCAATCATCGGCACCGGCACTACATCCGATGCTTCTCGGTGGAGATTCATTTCCTTCCACTTATCCAAATCTCGTCCAGACTTCACACCACAAAAATCAGCCGCCCGAACAAGATCCTCATTCACGAGATTAATCACAAAAGCACCGCTTTTTCGAATGAGTTCATGTGAATAACGAGACTTTCGAACCGATATATATGTCATCGGCGGATCCGAGTTGATGATTCCACTCCAACCGATAGTAATGATATTATCTGTAGTTCCATCCGAGCAACTCGCCATTACGGTCGGAACCGGATATAACATCGTACCTGGTTTTGCCATAATCTTGCTCATTACAAGCTCCTTTCAATTCGGTCTAGCGTCTCCGTAAAATAATCAGGAAGTTCGCTGTGAAATTCCATGTATTCTCCCGTCCTCGGATGCACAAATCCCAGCGTTTTCGCATGAAGAAGCTGCCCATCCAGTCCATATAATTGTTTCTTTGGACCATACGTCATATCGCCCACTAACGGATGCTTAATATATGAGAGATGCACGCGAATCTGATGCGTGCGCCCGGTCTCAAGCTTTGCGGAAATTAGCGTGTACTTCCCGTAACGGCGCAGCACTTTTACATGAGTTACCGCTCGCTTCGGGTTGCTGCCATTCACCCAGCGACGAAGACGATTCCGCTCATCGCGTCCAATTGGCACATCAATCGTCAATTCATCTTCTTTGATATTATCGTATACCAGTGCTTGATATTCACGAGTTACGCTGTGGACCTTCAATTGGGCTGCTAACGATTCATGTGCAACGTTATTCTTCGCAATCATCAATAACCCACTTGTGTTCTTGTCGATTCGATGGACGATTCCTGGACGAATCGCACCGTTAATTGACGAAAGGGAATCCCCGCAATGATACATGATTGCATTCACCAAAGTTCCATCATAATTTCCTGCACTGGGATGCACGACCATCCCACGGGGTTTATTTACAACAATGACATCGTCATCTTCATAGACAATGTCCAGTGGAATATCTTGTGGCACCGCGTCGATTTTCACTGGCTCCGGATAAGAAAGTGCAATGGTCTGCCCATCTTTCACTTTATATTTCTTTGTCTCTGCCTTACCGTCCACCGTAACAAAACCGTCTTTGATGAGCGACTCCGCATAATTTCTCGAGAGATCTTCAACCTGTGCCGAGATAAAAACATCCAGCCTTTTTCCTGCAGCTTCCGGATGTACTGTCAAAATTATTTCACGCTCCATTATCTGGTCCTCCGATCTTCTAGGAAAACCCATACTATGAGGAGTACACATCCAACAGTCACCGCAATATCCGCAACATTGAAAACCGGAAAGACACGAAAATCGATCATATCCGTCACATATCCAAGCACAAGCCGATCGATTAGATTTCCAATTCCGCCAGCAGCGATTAATGCCGTCAAGAAACCGGAAACTCGTTCGAAGCGACGAAGAAAATAAATCGCTGCAATAATACATGCGATTACCATTAGAATCGGCAGTAGTACCGTCACAATCGGCATATTTCGGAACATACTAAAAGCCGCTCCCTGATTTTGGACATAGGTGATATGTACTATGTCCGAAATCACTGGGAGCGTCTCGCCAACTTGAAAATTCGCCCGAATATACCACTTAACAATTTGGTCCAGCACAACAACGGCCGGAATAATCAAGAGTTCCATCATCGCTACTTCAGAATAATCGTTCCTTCCGTATCCGTGCTCTCTGCCATCTTCTTCAGATTGTCAGCGAGGTCTTCTACTGTCGCATGAGTTGGATCGGAAACCGGCTGAGATTCAACGGTTGGAACAACGTCTTCCTTGTCTGCATGAGAAACAACTAACGTTTCCTTAGTAACTGCCGAATCATCTTCATTCGAGAAAGCCTTATCGATATCTGCGATATCGCTTCTGTCTAAATCCGCATCTAATCCGTACTCATCCGCTTCCATATCGCTCAGCTCATTCTCAAGCATTCTCTTGTAGTTGGTCTTCAGTCTCTCAACCTTACCCTTAAGAACGAGATGTTCATCATTGAGCTTACGAACGGTTGCCTTTGCATCAAGAATCATCGTCTCTGCTTCCAGCTCTGCATCGCGAATCATCAGTTCCGCTCTTCGCTCCGCACTTGCGGAAATGTCTGCCATCAGTCTCTTTGCCGTCTCCAGTGTGTCGAGCATTGCATTATCTGACTTCTGTGCTTCTTCGAGCTGCTTCTCGAGGAACTTAATCTTATGTGCCATGCTTCTGTTATCTGCTAAGCACTTTTCATAATCGACAACAACCAAGTCTAGGAATTCATCAACCTCTCTCGAGTTGTATCCCTTCTTATCTCTCGTAAAATCTTTCTTCTCAATATCAATTGGCATAATCATAATGGATGACCTTTCCTTTCTATTTCATCTACTCATCTATGCAAGATTCATTCTCAATGCTTCGTTACATCAGCAGCGCACTGATTAGTGCAATCAGAACGCGCTGTACGAATTCAATGGCGAAGAACGCCAACAGCACAGAGAAATCAAACATTCCTGTATTAAAGCTCGATAGCAACTTGCGACATGGTGCTACGAACGGTTCTGTCAATTGTACCAAGATTCGATAGGCATTGAACAGCGGCACGCCTGGAGTCTGTGCAAACCAGCTCAGAATGCACCGAATGAACAACATCATAATAAGAATCTCAGCAAACCAGTTGATTGCTCGGATTAATACAATTGCCATCGACTACCTCCACGGATTCTTTACTTCTTTCGAGGCATATGACCCTGGCTGAGCTTCGGTATCGCGGTTGTTCATCTTTGCTGCAATGTCTACATTAGCTGGTGCAAAGATAAAAATATTTGCCGTAACTCTCTGAACATTTCCGCTCAGGGCATAAGTTGCACCACTCATGAAGTCGAACATCTTCTTTGCAAGATCCGTTTCCACTCTCTCCAAATTAATGATAACCGGCTTACGAGACCTCAGGTTATCCACCAGTTTCGTGCATTCATCAAACGATTTCGGCTCAATGACGAGCATTTTGAATGGAGCGGTTCCATTCATCGAATACTTACTCACCGAATTATTTCTGGACAGGATGCTTTCATAAGAGTTATCCGTCTTATAGTTAATTCCCATCGGTGCTGGCTCGACGTTCTCCATCTTGATGGATTCGCCCTTCGCTGCAGCGATTTTAGACTTCTCTTCATCGATTTCTTTATCTAAGATGAGTTCCTCATCATCATAATCATCTTCAATTCCCAGAACACCGTTGATCATGTCCTTAATGCCCATTGTTTTCCTCCGTTTCCCATGAATCCGTCATGTACCGTTATTTATACGTCTAATTAGCGATAATCTCTTTTTCCAAAAATAGAGCTGCCCACTCTTACAATTGTTGCACCTTCTTCAATTGCCACTTCGAAGTCTCCTGACATTCCCATAGACAAGGTATCTAACTGCACACGGTCTTCTGGCAAGTCTAATTGCTGAAGCTTCTCGAAGATATCTCTCGTCTGCCTGAAATATACTCTCGAATCTTCTGGACTCTCACCATGTGGTGGAACGCACATCACACCGCGCACTCGGATGTGATCGCATTCCGCGGTAATTTCTTTTAGCAGAGATTCCACATCGTCTGGGTGAATGCCCGACTTAGATTCCTCCATTCCGATGTTAATCTCAATTAATATATCCATCACGAGATCCGCATTTGCAGCTCGCTTGTTGATTTCTTTCGCAAGTTTGAGGGAATCGACAGAATGAATCATGACAACTTTGTCGATGATACTCTTGACCTTATTTGTCTGAAGGTGACCAATTAAGTGCCACTTTACAGGTCGAACCGTCTTACCATATTTCTCCAGCAATTCCTGGACACGATTCTCGCCGGTATCGGTGGCTCCTGCTGTGATTGCCTCATTGATTTCCTCCACGGTGTGAAGCTTGGTAACCGCAAGGAGAAGTACATCTTCCGGATTTCGGTTGCTTCGAATTGCGGCTTCATTCTTGCGTCTTACAATTTCCAGATAATTCTCACTTACATTCATTATTCAATTGTGCTCCTATATGTATTTATTCAATCTGAAGTCTACAGATTGGCTTTTGCTTTCTTAATATCTTTTTTGCTCGGAGAACGTACAATCTCATCGTAGTTGCTAACTGTCTCTACGAACTGGCCTTGATCGTCCATATAGAGGTCTTCGTAGATTGCTACATTCTCCCCGTCAGAAGCTTTAATCTTGATTGGCGTAAAGTTAAGTTTGCCCACTTTGTCTTTAACCAATACCCCTTGCTTCTTGTTAATCTTGACAATGCTCTGTGCCTCGATTAAAAGGCCGTTGTCACTTTCGGTTACGTTGTTCAGGCTAACCTTGCGTGTGCTTAAATATTTCGAGGTGTATTCCTTACAAGTAAGAATAACACGATATTTTTCGTTCGCTTTGTCAACCGAACGGACTTGCGTATTCACAGTGGTATCATCAAAAGTCGTCTCCACCGTGTTTCCAACGGTATACTTTTCCGCAGAGCTCTTATCTACAAAAAATACGAACCACCACGCACCATTCTTCGTAATACGAAAGAGTGGCTGACCGGATACACACGACGTTGCTGTCAAATCTACTGAGTCATTATCGATTTTCTCCAGTTGTTTCTCGGTTAACTTGTCTAAATTAGCCGGTTTGAGCGTTCCCTCATTACCATCTGCATTGAAGGAGACATATCCACTTCGACCCGCAAGACCGGTAGTCGTCTTCATTGCATCTCCCA
>CAVFWT010000041.1:0-17796 GCA_963626305.1 bacterium
CTATTTCTTCTAAACGATGCTTTACCGCCTCTGCAACGCCGCCCCCTTTCGCGAACAGATAACCATCACGACTCGCGCGGCGGAGTTCCTCCCCTTCCTCGATATCATCGAAATTCACTTCTTTTGCCGCGAACATACCAGCAACTTCTTCATAAGTCAGTACGAAATCCACATAACTCTTCACGCTGTGTCGGCTTGCTTCTTGCTTCTTCGAAAGGCACGGACCGATGAACGCCACCTTGCACTCTGGGTGTAGCTTCTTTACGAGTCTTGCACTCAGTACCATCGGCGTCAATGCCATAGAAATCGTGTTCGCAAGTTCCGGAAATTCCTTCTTCGCCATGATAGACCATGCAGGACAGCAGCTGGTTCCCATGAATGGAAGGTTCTCCGGTACATCATGCAAGAAGTGGTTCGCTTCCTGAATGGTACAGAGATCTGCACCGACCGCAACTTCTACAACATCCGCAAATCCTAACTGACGAAACGCTTCTTTCATGCGTGTATCGGTCAGCCCTTTGCCGAACTGCCCGGCAACGGATGGCGCCACCATCGCAACAACCGGTGAATCACTTTGAATGGCTTTGATGGTCTGATAGATTTGACCTTTGTCCACGATGGCTGCGAATGGGCAACTATTCAGGCACATACCACAAGATACGCACTTCTCTTGATCGATTTCCGCATGACCGAATTCATCCTTATGGATGGCTTTGATTCCACAGGCTTTCTCGCAAGGACGTTCCTGTTTGACGATGGCGTTAAATGGACAGGCTTGAATGCAGCGACCACACTTGATGCACTTATCGGGATCGATGACCGAGGTACCGTCTTTCTTTGTTGAAATCGCATTTTTCGGGCACACTTCCTTGCAAGGATGTTCGAGGCACCCCTGACAGCCGTTCGTCACAGTCACGCCATCCGGACAGCAGTTGCAAGCGAACCGAATGATATCGATGAGCGGTGGTTCGTAATACTTCTCCGCAATCATGCTCTCATCCACACCTTTGGATGTGTTGGCGTGTTCATTGATTTTGCGAAGGGACATGCCCATCGCAACGCGCAGACGTTCTCCGATAATGGCACGTTCCAAGAAAATGCTGTCTCGGAACGGTTCGTCCTCACCGGATATGATTTTATAAGGGAGATCGTCCAGTGCTTCCGGTCCGCCTCCTTCATAGGCGAGACGTGCAATCTCCTCGAATACTCTGCGGCGCAGCTTTGTCTTTTCCGTGATGTAACCTTTCATAGTCTCCTCCATACATTTTTTAGGGAACAGAAAACCCGGGGCACGCCGATGCGCGCTCTGGGTTCCTATTCATATTAGTTAAAAATATGCCTGTTATCCTCTATGTCAAATAACCATACACCACGTAGTGATAAAATTTGTGTGCTAGGAACGTCGCCCCCGTTCGACGACACCACTAGCCCTTTAACCTTTTCTACCTGCTAATTAACCTTCTCCAAAAATATCTGTTCATGGCATGCCCGTTCTCGTGCCATTCCGGCGTTCGTATCACGCCGAGATTAAATCTCCTCCAGCATGTTGATGCGTCTTAAGTGCTTACCGCCTTCGAACTCGGTGCTCATCCAAGTGTCCACCATCTGGAATGCGAGTTCCTGAGAAATCATGCGAGCACCCATTGCCAGGACGTTGGCATTGTTGTGTCTTCTGCACATCTCAGCCATCTCCACCGAAGTGCACAGTGCGCAGCGAATACCTTTGACCTTGTTGCAAGCAATCGAAATACCAATGCCGGAACCACAGATTGCAATTCCTCTCTCTGCTTTGCCCGAAGCGACTGCTTCGCCAACTGCTTTGCCATAAATCGGATAATCAACCGACTCGGTCGAGTCTGTGCCGACATCAATCAACTCGTGACCCTCTGCAATCAGCTTCTTCTTAACTTCTTCCTTCAGCGGATAACCTGCGTGATCGCAACCAATCGCAATTACCATCCTTCTACCCTCCTATGCGTGTATAACATCATAACCTGCTGACTTGAGCATCCGGTTCATCACGGAGAATCCCAGCTCCTGATCCGGCAGTGCTCTCACCAGTATAACATCTACATTCTCCCGGTCGAGCTCCCTCAGGCGGGCAAAAAAATCTTTCGCCGCCGCCTTGCTGTCTCGGCCGTAATCCAGCACTTCCACCTTCTTGCGGTCGTAACGAGAACGGCGGTAAATTTCTTCAATCGCCTCTGCTACGGCATCGTCATCCCCCTCGAGAATGCGAACTTCGGCTTTCGGTGCGTAGTGCTTATATTTCATTCCCGGAGACTTCGGTTTGAAGTCTCCGTCTTCGGTTTTCGTTGGATCCTGGAACAGTGCGGGATCATAATCCACTTCACTACCCAGTGTGAACTCCAACATTTCCTTCGTGATATATCCCGGTCTCAGAATCGTCGGAACATCTCCCGTCAGATCCAATACCGTGGATTCTATGCCCACTTCGCAGTCCTCTCCGAGAAGAACGGCATCAATTCGTCCATCCATATCCTCCAAGACATCGGAGGCTTTCGTTGGACTCGGTCTTCCGGAACGGTTCGCACTCGGTGCGGCAATCGGACAGCCTGCGGCCAAGATAAGCTGACGCGCTGTCTCGCTGAGCGGCATGCGGATTCCCACCGTTTCGAGCCCACCCGTCGTCACGAGTGGAACGTTCTCCGTCCGTTTTAGGATAAACGTAATCGGACCCGGCCAGTACGCTTGAATCAGCGGAACCGCAGCTGCTGGAATCTCTGCCGCAACTTCTGCCAGCTGGTTCATGCTCGCGATATGAACAATCATCGGATTGTCGCTCGGACGCCCTTTCGCGAGGTAGACCGAAGTCACTGCGTCTGGATCGAGTGCATTCGCGCCAAGACCGTAGACTGTCTCGGTCGGGAAGGCCACCAGGCCGCCTCGCCGGATAATTGCTCCGGCATGTATCATGTTTTTATCAGTAATCTCTAGTCTTTCGGTATCCATTAGAAGTTCTTCATTTTCTCCGCCTGGTCATGGGTAATCAATGCATCGATAACTTCATCCAGGTCTCCATCGAGGAAGTTTTCCAGTTTGTAAATGGTCAGATTGATACGGTGATCCGTGATTCTTCCCTGTGGGAAGTTGTAGGTACGGATTCGCTCGGAGCGGTCGCCGCTGCCAACCTGGCTTCTTCTCTCTGCAGAAATCTTGTCGTTCTGCTCCTGCAGCATCAAATCGTACAGGCGCGCTTTGAGCACCTTGAACGCCTTGTCCTTGTTCTTGATCTGGGATTTCTCGTCCTGACAAGTAACAACCAAGCCGGTTGGGATATGCGTCAGACGAACAGCAGAGTCCGTCGTGTTGACGCACTGACCGCCATTACCGGATGCGCGGTATACGTCGACACGTACGTCGTTCGGGTCAATCTTAACTTCTACGTCATCGACTTCCGGCAGTACCGCGATGGATGCAGCGGAGGTGTGAATACGTCCGCTGGACTCCGTTTCCGGTACACGCTGTACACGGTGAACGCCACTCTCGAACTTGAGGCGAGAGTATGCACCTTTACCCTTAATCATGATGACCGCTTCCTTCACGCCACCGATTCCGGTGTCGCTGACGTCGATGATTTCTGTCTTCCATCTTCTGCGCTCTGCGTAACGCAGGTACATTCTCATCAGGTCGCCACCGAAGAGCGCCGCCTCGTCCCCGCCGGTTCCGGCACGAACTTCAAGGATAACGTTCTTGTCATCGTTCGGGTCCTTCGGGAGCAGGAGTACCTTGAGGTCTGCTTCCGACTTCTCGATACCTGCCTCGAGCTCCTTAATCTCCTCTCTTGCCATCTCGCGAAGTTCTTCGTCATCTTCGGTCTCAAAGATTTCCTTGGAATCCTCAAGTTCCTGCTTCATTTCCTTATAGTGCCTGTACTCCTTGACGATCGGCTCCATCTCGCCCATCTCTTTCATGTACTTCTGCCAAGTCGGCTGATCCGAGATGATATCCGGATCCGATACCTTCTCCGACAGCTCGATGTATTTGTCTAATGTAAAATCCAATTTATCGAACATAGTTTCTTCCCATTTCTTTACTGCAAAACTGCTTCTTATCTATATATTAACTTCTCTGTAAAAATAAATCCCCCTCGCGACGGCTGCCGAATCTCCCGCAGGATATCCGTTCACCCACGTGTGCGGGGCGTCTGTCGTTACAAGAAGATTACACTCTTGTCCATTATATCACATCCTATAAATAATTCACACGAAAAAGGGATGCTGCAGATAACCACAGCATCCCCGTACTCGTTCGTTCCTTAAAGGTTGTACTTGTTCTTGAACTTTTCAATACGTCCGCCACGGTTCGCAAACTTCTGCTGACCGGTAAAGAACGGATGACACTCGGAACAGATGTCAACTCTCATCTCAGAGTTGTTCGAGAGTGTCATGAATGTATTACCACATGCGCAAGTAACTTTACATTCCTTATAATCAGGATGGATTCCTTCTCTCATGTCGATTCTCCTCTTTCTAAATAGTCCATTCAGGCACGCAAAATTGCGCTATTCCAAACAGCTTTGTAATTATATCAGATGGTATATCACTGTGCAAGGCTTTTGCGTATATAATTTGCTGTTTTTTCGCGGTTTTTCACATTATTTTCGCAGGCGCTTGGATTGTTCCAAAATCTGTAACAACATTGCGGAATCGTGGTCACACGGGTATAATATATTCGTGTTTTTGTACCTTGAGAAGCCTTGCTTCTCTCATTATCTGGAACGCAATCCAGAAGTTAACAGGAAGGATTCTTTTCGATGCTAAAAGGAAAAACCATCGTCCTCGGAGTGACCGGCGGAATTGCCGCCTACAAAACCGCCACTTTGGCGAGCCGCTTAAAACAGCAGCATGCAGACGTGCATGTTGTTATGACACAAAACGCAACACAGTTCATCACTCCGCTGACCTTCGAAACATTGACGAACAACCGCGTTTCCGTCGATACATTCGACCGAAACTTCAAATATGATGTCGCTCACATCTCCCTAGCGAAAGCCGCCGATTTAATCTGCGTCGCACCCGCCACAGCAGATTTCATGGCGAAGGCAGCGCACGGAATTGCAGACGACATGCTCACCACCGTGATTCTCGCCGCAACTTGTCCGAAGCTTGTCGCTCCGGCAATGAATACCGCGATGTATGAGAATCCGATTACGCAAGACAACATGGAAATGCTCCGCAAGTACGGTTTCGAACTCATCGAACCTGCCGAAGGCCATCTCGCTTGCGGCGATGCCGGAAAAGGGAAAATGCCGGAAGCCGAGACGCTTCTGGAAGAAATTCTCTATCGCCTAGCCGAAGAGAAGGACCTCGCCGGCAAGAAAGTTACCGTAACGGCGGGGCCAACGCAGGAAGACATCGACCCAGTGCGCTATATCACCAACCACTCCACTGGAAAGATGGGCTATGCGCTGGCGAAAGCCGCAGCATACCGCGGAGCGGATGTCACATTGATTACTGGACCAACTGCCATTCCGACACCAGCGCACGTTAAAATCATCCCAATCAAAAGCGCCGAGGATATGTGCCAAGCCGTTCTTCAGGAAACGCCGGATTCAGATTTTCTTTTCAAAGCGGCTGCAGTAGCGGATTATACGCCAGTCGAGACATTTGATCATAAGGTCAAAAAGAAAGACAGCGATATGCACATCGCGCTGAAGCGCACGAATGATATCTTGCTTGAGGTTTCCAAAATTCGGAAGCAAAATCAAATCATCTGCGGTTTCTCGATGGAGACGGAAAACCTGGTCGAGAATTCTCGTGGCAAACTCGAACGCAAAGGTCTCGACATGATTGCCGCGAACAGTCTTCGCACAAGCGGTGCCGGGTTCGGAACGGACACCAATGTCATCACACTGATTACCAAAGAAGGCGCCGAAGAGCTTCCGCTTCAGTCCAAATACGATGCAGCCAACCAGCTTCTGAATCGTGCACTCGCAATGTACGAATCACGTGTGTAGGTCGAAGCTCATTATTTGAAACTCGTTCCCAATTTGCGGAACACCAAAATCCGAGATAACAAAACTAGAACAATATTGAATCATATGGTTATGAATTCCTGCGGCAGGGGCATTGGCCAGCAGGAAAAGTCTTGCACTGAAGCAAGCAGAGAGAGGGCATCATGCTATTAAACGAAAATAACGCCGACATTCTGTACGGTGAAATCACGAACGCATTTCTCGACCGCGGTTACCTCCACGTTGAAGGTCTCACGCGTGAACAGGTGGACCGTTCACGCGGTCTTTTCAAAACGATTGCGTACGAACTCATCGATCGAAGCGATGAGACGGGTCGTATTCACACCCCAGAGATTCTTGCAGTCTGGAAGGCTCACCTTCACCCTTACAGTGCCGACCCGGAAGATGGTTGGCTAGAGCATTGCTATGCTTTTCTACGCAACCAACTTTTTCCACACCTGCCGGGCCCGAAGGATGCGGATCAGTTCCGCACGGAGCGGAACAGTTTGCTTCAGCTGATGCGTGGCGTATTCGACTACGAACGGAAAGCGCTTCCATTCGACCCGACGAAAGACCTCCGCTTGCTCGATGATGTGCAGATTAATGCGGGTCATTTTAACCCAGAATATATTAAGCTGCGCAAAATGATTCGCAGCAAGTTCATCTATGAATTCATGCGTATCGGCATTGATATCACACCGTTCAACACGCTCGGGCATATTAGCGGCGTTCATTACGTTGCGATGTACATGGCTTATCAGCTGTATCAAGTGGATTTCCCGGTCGATCTCGGAATTATTTCGGGCGCCGCGGTCATGCACGACATTGGAAAATACGGTTGTCGCGCATTCGAAGAGAAGCGTGTTCCGTATCTTCATTACTATTACACGAATTATTGTCTCAGCAGAAATGCGCTGCCGAACATCGCGCACATCGCTGCGAACCACTCCACCTGGGATCTGGAACTGGAGAACCTCTCTGTCGAATCCCTTCTGTTAATCTACGCTGATTTCCGCGTGAAGAGCACGCGTGAAAATGGCAAGGAAATCATTCACATCTATTCACTCAAAGAGGCGTTCGACGTCATTCTCAATAAGCTCGACAATGTGGACGAAGCGAAGAAGCACCGTTACGTCAAGGTATATGCGAAACTCAAGGACTTCGAAGACTTGATGATTGAGAACGGCGTATCCGTCGAGCTCCCGAAAGAAGTGACCGAACACTTTGACGAACAGTGCATCGAGAAGCCAATCCCTTCGCGCTTCCGCCCAGCTCTGCTTGAGGGCAACGAAGTCGTACAAGAACTCAAATTCCGCGCGCTCGGACACAACATTCTCTTGATGAGTCGTTTTAACGACCCAGAGAAATTCTCGAGCCTCATCGAATCCGCTCGAAGCAGCAGCAACTGGAAAGAAACGCGTACTTACCTGACGATTCTCGGGAAGTACTCCACTTACATGTCAGAAGACCAGAAGAATTTGACACTTCGATTCCTCTACGAAATGCTCGCGCATCAGGCCAGCGATATTCGAGAGCAGGCTGCGACATTGATGGGACATCTTGTTGCAAACTATCGCGAAGAATACAAGAAAGAGCTCCCGAAAGACGTTCCAGCGCCAGACATCACGTCCTCGAATTTGCATCAATTCGAAATCTATCTGGACAAAATTTTGAATCCAGATCACAAGCTCACCGAGCAGCATAAACACTGGATTACTGCCAGCGCTGATTTCTTCGTCGAGGCTGCGCTCAATGGTTGCAAACCGAACCGCCGCCATCTGTACATTGAGAAATTACAAAAGCATTTTGAACTCGATAAGTTAACCGAAGAAGACATTATCGTCCGCATGATAACCGCGCTCCGAATCGATCCTGCTTATTGCACCGAAGACTTCATTCAGACGATTCGCTTCTTCTCGAAGAACATTCTGGGCACATACAGCCAGAGTGTCGATTTGATTGCTCTCGATGTAATGGATCACTACTTCCCAGACACCATGGAAGGTCAGACGGATTTGAGACGTCGCAACATCTTGGGAATTCGAGGTAAAACACTTTCGGATATTGAGCTTTCCTCGGTATTTCTAGACAACTTGAAGTCACATACATCTTGGATTCGAAAGGTTGCCAACATCCGATATATTCTTGAATGCGTCGATACAGAGCTCGGCGCGAACCGCATCCTTCAGATTGCGATTCACTTCTCCAACCTAGTCAAAAACAGTGAAACCATCACCGTCCGCAGAGCCTCTGCAGACGCGTTGTTCCAGATTCTACCGAAGCTGACGGTGGATCAAGTCAATGAGTTGATGATTGAAATATTTAACGGATTGGAAATTGACGATTACCAATTTTCTCGTTTTATTCCGAATGTACTCGGCGTTGCCGTACTCTACCTCCCACCGAAGGAGCTCGATGAAGTCATCGGTGAACTTGAGAAGTTACTGAATGGTGCATCGGAGCGTTCTTCTTGTGCAGCAATTCAGACGATTTCCGTCATACTTGAAGAATACGGCATCTATCAATTCAAGGAGTCCGAAGAAGCACGAGACGCTCGTCGCTCCCGTCTTCTCGGAATGCTCCTGAAGGGCTTTGCCTATTACCGTGCACCGCTTTCCCAGGAAGCCTTCCGAATGATTGGAAAACACATCTTCGGCAGTGACAAAATGACACTAGAACAGAAGCGAGATTTGGCAATCCATTCCTTCAAGCGTCTGGTTACTATTATTCCGTTCGCATCGAAGGATCGCGAAGAATTACAGTTCTACAACAACTCGGCTGTATTGCTTGAAATCTATCGCTTCATCTCGGAATATCAGACAGAAATTGGCGATTTCGAATTCCCGGAGGTGACGAAAGTGGCGTTCTTCCCGGGAACCTTCGACCCGTTCAGCAAGGGACACAAAGCGATTGCGACCACCATTCGCGACATGGGATTTGAAGTTTTCCTCGCCATCGATGAATTCTCTTGGTCAAAGAAAACACTTCCTCGCATGCTTCGCGAGAAAATCCTCTCGATGTCCATCGCAGATGAAGAAAACTTATACATCTTCCCGGCTGATATTTCCGTCAATATCGCAAATCCGGACGACCTCGCGGAACTCAGGAATCTTTTTAGCGGAAAAGAATTGTATATTGCGGTTGGTACGGACGTGGTAGAGAACGCCTCTTCGTATAAGTTGGCGCCGTGTGAAACATCCATCCATACGTTCAACCACATTATTTTCGCAAGAGAATCGAAGAAAATGGACGAGGATGAGGGCAAGGTATACCCGATTACCGGGGACGTTGTGCACCTAAAACTGAAGAAGTATTACGAGGACATCAGTTCAACGCGCATCCGTGATAACATCGACATGGGCCGCGATATCTCGAACCTGATTGATCCAATTGCACAAAATTACATCTACGACAAGAACTTCTATTCGAGAGAACCGGCGTATAAACACGTCATCCAGGCACAGGATCTTGAGATTAGCAATTACTCCCATGCAAACGGCGAGTTGATTGAAGCGGTTCACGAAGAACTTGTGGGACGTGGATACGATTTTGATGTGGTATGGGATTATGTAACCGACCGCCGCACGAGAACAATTTGCATCAAGAGCGGACATCGCAATCACAAATTGTCGGCGTTTGCAGCAGCTCGCCATTTCGAGACACGCGATTTGCTTCAGGAATTCCACGACCCGAAACTGACAGCCACCATTCGTAGCAATGCGAAAGGACCAATTGCGGTAATTGGTGCGTTCTACGCAAATACTAACCGTTCGGTCAGCAACCTGAACCAAATTCTTCTGACGGAGCTGTTGTCCAGCCTGGTTTCGAAGGATTTCGCGTATGCCATCTACCATCCAGTCGACCCGACTGGGTATACTGGCTCCACGATTGAAATGCTTCGTCGTCAAGGTTTCGTGAATATTTCGGATGTTCCCGCTCATCCGGTATACGCAGTTGACCTCACCAGTCCGATTGTCATCTTCCGCGATGTTGAGACTGTTATCAAAGCACCGCTCAACAAGATTCCGCGCGTGCAGAAAGCCATTGATGATGCCCATATCAAGCTTCTCCATACTTTTACGGAGATGTTCCCTGGAAAACTCATCCTGACCTTCAACACAAGTGCCGTATACAGCAAGATTGTCGACCTCGTTGCGAAGGATAATGGCGTATCCACTATTCCGGATCCAAGCCGTAGGCGTGGTCCGTACCTCGCCGTTCCGTTCGGCAAGGCACTCTCCGATGTGGTGGTTCCGAACACGGTAACAAAACCGCTGCGCACGGAGAAATATTTCCGTAATGATTTGTCGGGATTTACAGTTCGTGAGGCCAAAGATTACGCGACTTTGGCAGACCAAGCGCGCATGCTCAAATCTTTCAACCGGCCGGTCATCCTCATCGACGACTTGCTTCACAAAGGTCAGCGCATGAACCACATCGATCCGCACCTCCGTGCACAAGGTATCGATGTCCACAAAATCGTCGTCGGTCTTCTCACCGGTAACGCTCGCGATGACATGAATATCAAGGGGCGTGCCGTGGAAAGTGCATACTTCATCCCGACAATTTCCATGTGGCTCAACGAGCGCGACTGCTACCCATTCATCGGCGGTGATAGTCTCGAACGTCCGGATGGCAGCGCATCCCGTTCCATTAATTTTATCCTCCCATACACCTCATTCAGTTTCGTGGGAGGTCGGAACACAGACAACATCTACAAATATTCCATGACTTGCCTGGAGAACGCTCGCGATATCCTGCAGGTTCTGGAACAGGAATATCAGGCGACCTTCGGCAAGAAGCTGACTCTCAACCGGCTGGGCGCCATCATCAGCAACCCGCGCACACCAGTGCTGGGCGCAGATCTCGAATACAACGAGCACCTCTCCCCGTCTCAATACGTGGAGAGTGACATCCGCAAGGCACAGCGCCTGAGTCTCTATCGCGAAAGTGAGGTCAACGAGTAAATGATGCACATTCATGATCTGATAAAAGAAACAATTTCCCTGCAGAAACGTCCGATTCCTGCAGGGAAAAAACTGCACGTCAACATCGTCGCCCTCGGCGATGTGGGAACTACGATGCTCATCGGACTTCGCCTGCTCGGCGGAGATGTCATCGAAGATATCGGCATCTGCGACATTCGCCGCGAGAATCTCGAGCGCCTCGAAATGGAAATCAACCAAATCGGCTATCCATTTGAAGGTCCTGATTTACCATTGGTGCATATCTGTGAGGAAACGGAACTTTTCTCCGGTGATGTATTGATTTTCTGTGCCAGCCGTGGCATCCCGCCGGTAGAACCTGGCTCCAAAATTGACGTACGCATGGTGCAGCTCGACGCAAACCGCGACATCATTCAGCACTACGCCGAATTAGCGAAAACCGCGCACTACCAAGGACTCGTCTGTGTCGTCAGCGATCCGGTTGATAACCTCTGTGCTGCATTCCTGGATGCATCCGGTCTGGAGCCGTGGCAAATCCAAGGTTACGGTCTCGGCGTCATGCATAAGCGCGCAGAATACTATGCAAAGAAAGATCCCCGTTATGCGACTTACCTGACTGAAGGTGCGGCATTCGGTCCGCATGGCCAGGACCTCGTTATCGCCAACAGCTTGACGAATTACGATGACGAACTTTCGAAAGAGCTGACTGCACTCACCGTTAACGCAAATGTCGAGGTGCGCAACCTAGGATTCAAGCCCTATATCGCACCGGCCCTTTCCTCCGCTGCACTGTCGATTCTTCTGACGATTCGCGGCGAATGGCACTACGGTTCTCTCTATCTGGGAACAAAAGAACGCGGTGCGTTTCTCGGCATGAAGAACCGTTTGACGGAATCCGGATGGGAATGGATCGATTCCGAACTTCCGGAAAATTTATACGAAAGGATTCAGCGAGCTTATGAAAACCTCTGCAACATCCGATAATTCTGAGAACGCCCCTCAAGAGCTACTGGTCATTCGTCCCATCTGCGAAATGCTCGGGAGAATTCAGCGGCTCGAACAGGTATTGGGAGACTGCCTTTCGAAGCTCGAGAAGGAAGGCTTCAACGTGACGCTTGTCGAGAAGGTTTCCGAGCTTGAAGATATTCCAATGCCGGGCAAGAAAGTCATCTTCGCCATCTGCCTCTCAGAAGCTGGCGTTAATCTGGAATACTACCGCTTGCTTGAAGCATTCCGACTCCATCCTCACTGTCTCGACGGTTCCGTCGGTGGCATTATCGTGGACGGAAGTAGCGAGATGTACACGAAATCGCTCGCGAGGCGCATGGCGTTCTCAGCGAATAGTGCCGGATGTACCTTCCCTGGAAAACCGCTGGTGGAGGCGACCGGAAGTCTCTCCAACTTCAATGTACTGGGTAAAATTAATCACCTCACCAATGAGGAAACGTATGCTCTGCAGGTGGAATCACTCATCCGTAAAGTCTTGAATTTCCAGTTGCCTGAAGATGCGATGCCAACTCGCATCACTGCCATTCATGCCAGTTCACGAAAGACATCGAACACGCTTCTCCTGTGGGATATGATCCAGCGAAATCTCCCAGAGGAAATCGATGTGCACGAAATCTCACTTCGAAATGGTACCATTCAGGATTGCCGCGGATGCTCTTTCGAGGCTTGCCGGCACCTCGGCGAAAGCGGCGATTGTTTCTATGGCGGTATCATGACCGAACGCGTATTTCCTGCCATTCTCGAAAGTGATGCAATCGTATTGATTACGCCAAATTACAACGACGCAATTGGTGCAAACTTAACCGCGATGATTAATCGTCTTACTGCGCTATTTCGAACCCATGATTTTAGCCGAAAGCGCATCTACGCGGTTGTTGTTTCTGGATACAGCGGTGGTGATATCGTCGCCGAACAGGTGCTCGGTGCATTTAATTTCAACAAGGATTTCATCCTGCCACCACGGTTTGCCATTCTTGAAACGGCAAACGATGCAGGCAGCATCCGAAATGTACCGGATATCGAAGAGAAAGCGCGCGCATTCGCACGGCGGATGCGGTAACGCAAAGATTCAGTCCATCAATGAAAGAACGAAAAGATTTTATCTGTGAACTGTTCAAACACCACTACCAGCAAAGCGGTGATTATTAACACTAGAATCAAACACATATACCGGTGATCATCAACGAAGCCAAAGTGATCCAGAATGATCATCGGTATTCTTTGCAATATATACACGCTAAAAATATGTTTTCCGAACCATTCTAATACCGGATTTCCGATTTTGATTTTCATTGTCGCAAGCAACACGAGTACAATAAAGCTCATCGCCCAGAGCGTATATCCTCCAATACCGTAATCGAATCGGTGGAAGTACAGGATGACATAGATAACGCTAAAGAGCACGCACCACGCAAAGAATACAGCATCACTCCTCATGACAATTCTCTCTATTCTGTCTTTGCCCAGCGAATAGAACATTCCAAACGGAAGGAGCATCGCCGTATCATACCAATACATGCCAAGGTCCTGTTTCATCAGGATAAAAACAAATATCGCTGTCAGAACGGAAAGTGCGACTGTGCTCAGGAAATAGACATTTGGCTTCTCCGAATAGCGTAACCCCTGAAACGACACATATATGCATATGTAGAGTACGAGTATTACAAAGATATACCAGTTCGAATTGCCCAGATTGAGCCATGCAAGAAGCGAGAGTACAATCAGCTTCGGATTATAATCGATTCCAAGACTAAGAAGTTTCCCAAGTATGCCAAACAGACATACCGCAATATCAAATCGCACGAGCAGCGTGATGAATTTGGAAGGAATTTTCTTGAGGTACGCTTTCCCCTTACGCTTAAAGGCTTCCATCATTCCATATCCCGAGTAGAAGAGAAACGTTGCTACCACCATCTGATTCAGGTGTTCCTTGAGTGCTAGATAAGGCACATCATACATTCCTTGAAAATCAGCATATTGGGAATAATGACTGAAGATAATTAAGATTACAAAAATTCCATTCACGGCAGTCGTGGTGGATTTATTCATGTATTCATTGTGGAAGAAATCATTTTCCTTCGCAAATTCCATTTTATTAAAGATGACCAGAGTTAATGCCACTAAGAAAAAGACCATCGGAGTACCTCTTATTATGTCCCCATTAAAAATTACCCTTTTATTAAAAATGGTGAAAGTCCGCGTTACTGTAGGAACGAACCATCACCATTTCACAATCCGATTGAATCGCTTATTTAATCAACTTTTTTATTCGGCGAACCACCGCACGAGCATAGTCCTTGGCGGTCCGTCCATTGTATTCGTATATTTTTTTACCTCCGCAAAGGCAAACTTCTCGATTAATCCAGAAAATGTTCTTCGCACAACTTTCAACCTGCGTTAAAAACATTGAATTCGGATTGACTTTTGCAAACGTCGCAGCGGATGCTTGCAACGTGCTCACCTTCATGAACTTATTATATAATGAAAAATCTTCTGCCAATACATCATTTTGTCCCGCGAGATTGAGTGTCTCATCTCTACCGATTTTCTTTCCCAAGACAGCCTCGACGTCAATGTTTTTTCCTCGCTGCTTTGCGATATTTCCGATTAGGATATCGGCTTCATTCTTCTGTGCACGAGAATACAGAATTTCCAGCACATTCTTGGTCAATACACAATTCTGAGCCAAGAAGAGGAGATATTCTCCCTCCGCCATCTGAATTGCTTCATTCAACGTGGCGTAGAATTTCTTCTTTTCGCCGGTTAGTATCTTGAGTCCATTTTCACCGAAACAAGCGGTTAATTCCGCAATTTCTGTTGCGGGCTTCTCTTTACGCAAATCCAGCACGATGAATTCGAGATCCTCCCGAAAACTCTGTCGCTTCACCGATAGGACGGCACGCTTCACATAAGGCGACCATTCATACATTGGAAGAACTACTGTTACTTTATGCATTGTTGGCCCCCTTTCCGGATTCCTCCGATTCTTCAGAAATTAATGCTTGGTACAACGTCTCGCAGCAATCCGTCAGCGGATAGAAGAAATTCTCCAGTCTTTGTTTGAACGGTTCCTGCAGCACAAAATCATTCTGAATTACCTGAGCAATCGCTTCTACTGCATCTTCCGGTGTCTTGGACAATGTGCCAAACGCCTTATCATATGGGAGATCCAGTTCGCGATAATGGTTCATACCCGATTTGAACTCTACATAATCTGGGATGAAATAATGAATTGGTCTGCACAAATATGCGTAATCGAAAACAAACGACGAGAAGTCCGTCAAGAACATCTTGTAATCCTCAAGATTCACCTTGTTATCGGTTACATTCACGCGCGAGCTATCAATGACAAAGTTGTCTTTGTACGGTTGATAGAAATTCGGGTGAAGCTTAACGTCCAGATACAAATCGTTCGCTTCCAGCAACGCATGCAGTCTTGGATTGTTAATGAACGCCATGATATTCTTGTAATAGTTCGACTTTGCAAGTTTCGACTCATTGCTCGTTCGGCTCAATTGCGATCCCGAAACTTCCAAAGCCCCAACCAAATAGCTTCGCCATGATGGTGCAAAAATAATTCTGTTCTTTGCCTCTGCATTTCGGTCCATATAGTCGTAACGTGGCATTCCGCTCGGTATCAGCTGTTCTTTGCGCCAGCCGTACTTCGTTGTCAAGTTCTCCATTTCAAATGGCGATGAAATGACGATTTTATCGGCAATAATTTTCTCCGGTGCGTAGTACCACGGCAAAGTGGCATGCAAAATACCGTGCTGCAAATACACAATTTCCGCGTTGGATATATCCAGATATTCCTGTTCATCATCATCCACAAACGGATTGACACAACCATAATCCGCATACGAAGTAATTATTTTCTCCGCACTCAGATACAAATTTTTGTGCTGCGTCGAACCAAATGTGATAAGGTGTTTCGCCATTCGGATATCAAAATGACTGCGCAGCTTATCGAAGGCCTTTGTCACAATATAATATCGTTCAATCCCATCGTCTTTCTGCCAATCATTCAGGAATTGATAATATCCGTTGTCATAATCCACGGTGTAACAGTCGGAGTATAACCAGATCCTGCGTCCGGCATACTTTCGGCAAGTAATTCGGTGATTGTAGATGCGCGTGTTGTTGATATATTGCTTGTCAATGCGTGCTCTTTCCTCCCAGAATGTTTCTTCATCCAGCGGTGTAACGCATATCTTGTTATCATTCAGCGCAATTCTAGTCTTTTCTGTCACATAGCTTTCGCGTTTGTCCTTAAAGAACGGAGTCCGTGCACCCATGTTGAAGCGTGTGATGCATTCTATTCCATCCACATCCACAAAAAATTCGATGGATTTTTCCGTATCCACTTCCGTCTCATAGCAGAACATCCAGAAGTTGTTCGTTTTCGTTTTGCACTTATAATAGCTAAACCCCGACAGAGACAGTTCAATATCGTGTTGTGCTTCCTTATCATTTTCGTAAGCAACCAGTCTTGGTTTCTCCATATAGTTGAACAAAGGAGAACGAATGTGTCCCAAGACTTCTAACTTGCCAGAATGCACGCGAATTTTCTGCACAACAAGTTCGATTCGCTTGACAAAATAAGTCACCGACGAATCCTCTGCATCGATTAGAAAGACGCCCTTCTTTGATGCGAATGGATAAATGGAGTTATCATCCTTCAACGACAAGAAGTATTGCTTATGGAGGTTATTCATATTCGGATAATTCACAATAACATCCGTACTAATCTTATTCAGCAATTGGACAATCCGACCGAAAGCACGGTCGTATTCCTCGCCCTCCAGATGCCATGGATACAACAAATCAGCGGTATTCTTCCAGCGCAAATTGTAGAAGACCAGCGTCTGTATATACTTCGGAATCTGTCCTTCTTCATATTGATCAAAGAGCCATTCGTAATAAGCTGTTTCTGGTTCAAACGCGATATGCGGAAACAACGATTCTCTAGTCGCACTGTTTCCATGTCTCAAATAATTATAAGTTGCTTCATGACAATAACCGATTTTCATTTTAGGCATTAAGTGCTGCGTAATGAATTTCTGATCCTCAGCAGTAATCATTTCTTCATCGAAGAAAATATTATCTTCAAAGCGGTTCTTTATGCAGATATTCATCGTCGTCTGCATGATATAGATATTTTCATCTTTGTTCAAATCATAGACGCCCGTGTGATTCAGAATTCGATAGCGCGTGTGCGACGCAAACTTCTCCATTGATGGAAACTTATACCGTTCGAGGTAGAAAGTCGTAACATCGACTTCATCGTAATGTTTTTCGAAAAACAAATAAACGTTCTTGATGGTTTCGTTCGAATATGTGTCATCGGCATCTAAGAACATAATGTACTTGCCGGTTGCTCGCTTGATTCCTAGATTTCTCGCACTGGAAACACCGCCGTTTTCCTTCTGAATGAGCTGAAACGACGGATATTTGTCAGCATATTTCTGGCATATTTCTGCGCTTCGATCGATTGAACCATCATCAATCATCAGCACTTCAATATCCTTCAGCGGGAACATTTGATTTACAAGGGAATTCAATGTCGCTTCAATGAAATCCTCGCTATTATATACAGGAATGATAACCGATATCTTATAATTAAATTTCACTTCTCTTAATTCCTCTATTGTGCACCTTATAATCTATCCACCACTGATACGTAGCAAAAGAACGCGGATTTTCATACTTTGTAAGCTCCGTCTCTCGCATGCGTACAACTCCATTCTAACAGCTTTGGATTCTCCGAGAATGGTTTTGCGCGAGTTATAACAATTGTTCGTATCATTTTTAAGTATACTCTATCACTCTAATGAATTCAATAATTTGTATAGTCATATATACTCT
>CAVFWT010000042.1:0-16931 GCA_963626305.1 bacterium
GTCAACAACTTCATCAATTCGAGCATCCTTCTTATCAATCTTATTGATAAAAAGAATCGGATTCAGCCCTTGCTCCAGCGACTTATTCAATACGAAACGAGTCTGAGGCATCGGGCCTTCGCTGGAATCGACGAGAAGGATTACGGTGTCTACCGTCTTCATGATACGCTCTACCTCAGAGCTGAAGTCCGCGTGTCCTGGGGTATCGACGATGTTGATTTTATAATCCTTGTACATGATGGAACAGTTCTTCGAGTAGATTGTAATTCCACGCTCTCTCTCGATTGCGTCACTGTCCATAACGCATTCTACTACCTGTTCATTCTCGCGGAACACGTGAGACTGTGCCAGAAGTGCATCTACGAGTGTAGACTTGCCGGCATCAACGTGTGCGATGACTGCAATGTTAATGATTTTCTCTTTGTTACCCATTAAAACAATCTCCTCTTTCTATTCATCATATGATAATCACTTTCCACCGTACGGCAGAAGTTCTTTAGATCTCTAGCGATTTGTTCGGTCCTTCTCATTGTGATGTCTGTTGCCATCGTGTTACCGTACGGATCCACTTTGAAGAAGTCCGCACCGCGAGCTCCAATCCAGCGGAATTTACGTGCCCACACCTCTTCCTGAGAGAAGGACAAAGCATACGGAAGCATGCTGTAATAATAGTCCGGCGTGATGAGTCCATCACGTGCAAGCTCCGAAGCCGTTGCATTTCCGATGTGGTCTCTCAAGCACAGGATTCGTGTAACCAGTTTCGCATTTCCAGAACCACGCTTTCGCATGATCAGGATGAACACGAGTGAAATGAGTGCTGCTGCGATTGCAACAATTCCAACGACGAAATTACCACTGGTGCGCCAGAACAAGAAGCCTTGAACAGCCACAAGTGCTACATACAATATCAGGAAGAATACCATACTCACGTGATACGACTTTAGATCGGTCTCGTAACGGCTATCGAATCGGTTGTTGATGATAATCAGCAGCCCTGCAATGATGGCCGTCGGAATCACAAACATCAGAATCGTAACGTCCTTAAAACTGTATAACTGAGTCAAAACAAATACGGAACCCATGCAGACAGCGAGGAGCATGATGCTCACTAATCTCAGAATCTGCGATAAGCGTGTGCACGCCTTCATGTCTTTCGCACCAAAGCCGTTCTCGATACTCGTCTCAACGGTCTTACGCACCGTCCGGAGACGAACTTGCATCTTCTTCGGCTCCAACGCTCTTCCTTCATATACGTCTTCGAACAGGATGTTGTATGCCATACGAATGTAGCGTTCTTCATCTTTCGGTTCTTTCATCTTAATTAAGGTGAACTTCTTCGGCGCATATTCAACGATTTTCATGTACCCCTTCGAAGCAAGGTATACCAGGAGAACCGCGATATCCTTGATTCTCGTGCGACCGTAGAAAAGGTATCCGATATCCGCTGGCGTCAAGCCGTCGATTGGCGTCTTCTCCTCCGTCTTCGCGATGCGGTAATCTCTTCCGCCAATTACCCACAAGAGGAAGATCAGTGCGGTGACAATTCCAAGCAGTGCAATCATGAGCGGAATCGTCCACGCATTATCGAGTGCATTTTGCCAATAACCATCTTTGAGCTGTGCTTTTACCGTAATTCCGAAGTTCTGAAGAATGTGCGTTCCAGTGAAGTGAAGAGACTTACCGGTCAGTTTTGCCTTCAAGTTACTGGTTGCATCCTGTGCCCCATATTGACCAGCATAATATTGAAGGTCGGATGTGTCGAAATTATCTGGGAAGTTAATGGTCAAATCCAGATTGGTCATCGGAACATTCCAGTTAGAAGAAAGCACGTCATACAGGAACATGTCGTAGTTCGTGTTGTTCTCTTTGTACTCTCGAATCGTATACCTAATCCGGAAAACATTCTTCCCCGTCTTGAAAGATACCTTGGAATCTGTCGGTGTCACGCGAATGTAGGAGTTTCCGTTGCTATCCGAACTCAGCTGCCCATTACAGCCACTCGCTTTTACATCACTCAGCTTATATTTGCCACTTGGCAAATTCACCGTTACGCTCTGCAAAGATTTCGGTGCATTGATGGTCATCTCCAGCGTCACATCGTATTCGTGATTCTGGCGTACATTCGTCACTTGCTTGTACTTCACGAGTTCGTACGCTTGTGCTTTCGCATCCGCATGAACAGAGGTCGTATTATATAGAATTACGAGGCAAACGCTGGCCACAATCAAAGCCAAGCTGATGAGGATTCGTTTTTTTCCAATCCGGTTGCTCATAAATAATCTCCTTAGACAAAATTACATTTATTATACTACATTTGCCGATTATTGACAAATCAATGGTTTATCCTTGATAACGCAGAATCGGCAATGTAGAATGAGCGTAGAATATTTTTATCCGATGGACAACAAACATATGGAGAAATCGAGGGAGAAAATGAAACGAACGAATTATATATCATGGGATGAGTATTTTATGGGTGTCTCGCTCCTTGCGGCGCAGCGCAGCAAAGATCCAAACACGCAGGTCGGTGCTTGCATCGTAGACGAAGATAACATCATTATTTCCACGGGCTACAATGGTTTTCCAAAGGATTGCTCCGATGATGAGTTCTCGTGGTCACGCACCGGCGAGGACACGAAATACGCGTACGTCGTACACGCGGAGTTGAACGCGATTCTGAATTCGGGTGGTAAGTCGCTCAAGGGTGCGTCGCTCTACGTCTCGCTCTTCCCTTGCAACGAATGCTCGAAAGCGATTATTCAATCCGGCATTCGCGAAATCGTCTATCTCAGCGACAAGTACGCGACAACCGATGCGACATTGGCATCCAAGGCGATGCTCAAGGCTGCCGGCGTCAAACTTCGCCAGCTGACCCCGAGAGAGAAAACGATTACGCTGAACTTTGAAGTTGAGAAATAAGGAGGCATAACATGAAACTGATTATTGTTGGTCCAAGAGGCAAGATGGGAAAATTCATCACAGAAATCGCTGATGAACGCGAAGGAATCGAAATCGTTGCTGGCGTAGGTCCTGCAGGCCGCGATTACATTGGCAAAGATATCGGTGAAGTCGCAATGATTGGCAAGACGGTGGGTGCACCGGTTGTGGACGACCTCGAATCCGTCATCGACCAGTGCGACATTATCATTGACTTCTCCACCGTTGAAATGGGTATGCGCACGCTGGCTGCTGCACGCAAGCACGGCAAGGCACTGATTTGCGGATCGACCGGTTTTAGCGAAGAACAGCGTCAGGAATTCCAGGATGCAGGCAAAGACATTCCGGTTATGCTCGCTGCGAACACGTCTCGCATGGTGAACATCATGTTCAACCTCATTGAAACCGCAACCAAGCTCGCAGGCGATGTCGATGTGGAAATTCTCGACATGCACGACAACACGAAGCTTGACGCACCAAGTGGCACCGCTAAGGAAATCGGAGAAGTCGTTGCCGAAGCGCGCGGCGTCTCCATTCAGGACGAGGCAGTCTACGGTCGTTCCGGTCGTTCGCCACGTCAGCATGGCAACATCGGATTCCACTCCCTTCGCGGCGGCGATATTTCCAGCAGCCACACTACCTACTTTGTCGGCATGGGCGAGCGCCTGGAAATCACGCATCACTCCGGAAGCTTCAAGGCTTTCGCTGCCGGTGCAGTCGATGCTGCGGAATACATGGAAGGTAAGCCGAACGGCGTGTATACCATCAAGCAGGTATTCGGCCTCGAATAATATTGAAAAAGAACTCAAGGGCGAGCAGTTAAAAGAATTAAAAAGCGGAAATCGGAGCAACTCCGATTTCCGCTTTTTCGTTATTCTCCTACACTTCCGGTGGTGCAAAGCGTTCAATCAACTGGTTCGCTGTGCGAATACCATCGCATGCCGCCGACGTAATCCCCCCTGCATATCCGGCACCTTCACCAGCCGGATAGATTCCGCGAATCTCACTCTGTCCACTCTTATCACGAACAATACGAACTGGTGACGAGCTTCTCGTCTCCACCGCTTTGATTACCGCTTCCGGCATATCGTAGCCAGCGATTTTCTTCGCAAAGTGCGGTACGGCTTCACGAAGCGCTTCCAACGCAAAGTCTGGCAGCGACGCATTTACATAAGAGCTATTTCCCGTACCATTCAGGAATTCCGCCATGGTACACTGCGGAGGGGCAAAGATTCTACCGTGTTCTTTCTGTCCCATCTCGTAAGCGATTCGTTCATATTTCTCTTGGAAACGAACACCAGCCAGAACATCATCCGATTCGAAATCCGAGGTTCGAACATCACACAGCACTCCGCTGTTCGCTGTTCCGCTGTCTCTTCGGCTATTGCTCATGCCATTTACGCAGAGTTCTTCATCCTTCGTCGAGCAAACGATGACTTCTCCGCCCGGACACATGCAGAACGAATAGACACCACGCCCATTGGATGCACGATAAGACACTTTATAATCCGCTGGTGGAAGGTGATGTTCTGATCCATACTGTGCACGGTCGATAATTTCCTGGGGATGTTCCATCCGAACACCAATCGAGAGTGGCTTCTGTTCCATCGGGAGTCCCTTCTCATGAATCATTTCAAATGTATCGCGTGCGCTGTGGCCGATGGCAAGAATGATTGCATTCGTCACAATCTCTTCTGCATTTCCCTCTGCATCGGTTACCACTGCACCCACTACGTGACCGTCTTCAATATGAAAGGAGTCAAGCTTGTGTTCAAAGCGAATCTCGCCGCCCCACTCCAGGATTTCTTCGCGAATGTTCACGATTACACGGCGAAGCACATCCGTGCCGATATGCGGACGATGCTGATACAGAATTCTCGGATTCGCACCAGCTGCGGCAAAGACTTCCAGCACATCACGGATGTGGTCGCTCTTAATGCCACTCGTCAGTTTTCCATCCGAGAAGGTGCCGGCGCCACCTTCCCCGAACAAGACATTCGACTCTGGCTTCAATACGCCTTCCCTTCGGAAGCGTTCCACATCTTCGACGCGATCCGCCATTGCGCGTCCTCGTTCGATGACGATGGGACGATAGCCTTTTTTTGCCAGCTGAAGAGCCGCAAAGATACCGCATGGTCCAAAGCCGACAATCAGCGGTCTGCCGCTCATCCTCTCTTCACCGGGAATTGGTTCTGCCGGACGCTCATCTCCCACTTCCTGAAGATTCTTGTGTTTTCTCTTCAGCGGTTTCTTTGTGTAGAAATCCACCGTGTAGACCATGCGAATATCTGCTTTATCGCGGGCATCAATGGACTCGCGGCGAATGTTATAATCTTCAATCCAAGATTCCTGAATAGATAGCTTCTTCGCAATCCGTTTCGGAATCAAGTCTTTCGATTCGCCCACATGTAATTTAATTTCATTCACTCGGTAGTGATGCATTGTTCATTTCCTTCTAAACTTATCTAATATCTAGTGTTTGCTTTCTCTTACTCTTCTGGAAGCGTCGGTGCCTGCAGCAGCACCGGTCAGAAAAGCGTTATTCAGGTTGTAACCGCCACACGGTCCATCATAATCCTGGAGTTCCCCCACCACGTAGAGACCGGAGCAGATTCTAGACTCCCCTGTTTCGGAATCCAGTTCCTCGAGAAACACGCCGCCTGAAGTGCACTGAGCTTCCTTCCAACCGTGAATTCCTGTTGGCGCAAAAGTAAGGTTATGGATACACTCACTTAACGCCGTTACTTCCGATGGGGTTATATCTACGATTGTTCGTGTTTCTTCAATGTTCACTCTTCGCAAAATGTATCTCGCAAGTTTCTCTTTGAATAGCGAAGTCAATAGGGATTTCAGCGGCAAAGCATAACCTTGCGCTCTGGCAATTTCCTGTTGTTCTAGAATCAATTTCTCGATATCGATATCGGGGCACAGGTCCACGCCAATTCGGAATACCGCCATTCTTTCTTCTTTCGAATATCTCATGCACCTTGTCATATTGAACACGCATATTCCGGACAACCCATAGGATGTGAACTGAATCTCACCTTCCTCGGTAAAAACAGTCTTCCATCCCTCTTGAGACTTCCGATACAGATACACGATTCCTTTGGCGCGAATTCCAGAAATATCCGAACAAGAATCTCCTTTGCAATCAATTGGAGCCAAAATCGGAATGGTCGATTTCACCTTGTGGCCAAGATTCCGAAGGAATTTATAACCTTCGCCAATCGTTCCGTACTGTGGACCCGACTTTCCTCCTGTGGAGACGATAACATACGACGCGTGAATTCTGATTTTGGCAGAGGATTTCTCTGAAGAATCACGGCTGCCGAGGATGATGTAACCATTTGAAGGCTCTAAGGATTCGGCATTATTATCAGACAAAGGGTCGTTCTTCGAAGTCACTCTTTGAATATCCGTTACAGTGGTGCCAGTCCACACTTCTACGCTGGAATTCTCTACTTGCTCGGTTAACAAGTTCGTTACATCCGCTGCCGATTCGGAATACGGATAGATTAGTCCAGTTGGGTACGTTCTAGTAACAACGCCCCACTTCCGAAGCAAAGCGAGCGTCTCTTCTGATTTCTGTGCGTGCGTGTTCGAAATGTTGCACCGTCCGTTTCCCGTCGCACGGATTTTCTTGCCGAGAATGTTGTTCTTTTCGAGCAGAAGAATTCTCGCCTCACTATTTTCGTTCGACGCTTCCAGCGCCGCTGCTAATCCAGAAGCTCCGGCACCAATAATACATATATCAAAGAATTTATCCATATTCATACCTGTTCAAATCTAAGAAATCAAACGCTTTACACATGATACCACATTCCTGTAAGGATGTCATACTTTGCGCGGTGCTCTTATTATGCATCGCCAGACATTTCATCGCACAAAAATCGGACAGCGTGGTTGCTGTCCGACTTATTTCAATTAATTTTGATAAACGATAAACAGTGAAGAATGTCACTGTAATTAATAGCACCATCCATCATGCGAGTATTCAATCGACACTTCGCAATTATCGTTTGATTGCGTTATGCTTCCTCCGCAGTCTCCTTGGAAACCGACTTATCTTCCAGTAATCCGAACTGGATGGTAATGCATGTTGCAATGATTAATCCGAACATATAGAACGAATACTTGAGTACGCTCAGCGGCGATACATCTGCAAGTGCTGTAATCATCAGCATACCACCATCATGTGGCATCAGTGAGATAAATGCGCAAGCGAAGATATCAACGAGGCTGGCCAGTCTCTTCGGTGCAATATTATATTTCGCGCCGATTTCTTTTGCAATCGGGCAAGTGATAATGATGGCAATCGTGTTATTGATCATTGCGGCAGAAAGAATACCGGACATCAGACCGATTCCATATTCTGCGCCACGTCTATTCTTAATTTTGCTGCTGATTGCTCCTACCAGCCATTCAATGCCACCGTACTCACGAACCAGTCCGATGATTCCAGATACGAGGATGGCAACCATACTGATACTGAACATATCGCTCATTCCATCGCCAATTCCCTGAACCAATTCGAAGAATCCATAATGACCGAAGCACATTCCGATAACTCCGGCAGAAAGCATTCCGATAAAGAGTACAACCGCTACGTTAATACCAAGCAGTGCCGTTATCAGTACAATGAGATATGGAAGAACTTCGATGACATTATAGCTTCCGACTTCAATTGATCCGCTACCGGTACCGCCGATAACCGAATACAGAACAACTGCTACAATCGCTGCCGGCAATGCAATGAAGAAGTTCATTTTGAACTTATCTTTCATCTCAGAGCCGCAACCTTCTGCAGCGGAAATTGTTGTGTCCGAAATCATGGACAGGTTATCTCCAAAATAGGAACCGCCGATTACCGCAGCACCGACAATTGCAATATTTAAGTGTGCGCCCTGGGCAACACTGACTGCAATAGGTGCCATCGCTGCAATCGTTCCCATCGAAGTTCCGATGGATGTCGAAATGAGACAGCACATCAAGAACACACCTGGAATCAAGAATCTCACCGGAATGAAACTCAGGCACAGATTGACTACCGATTCTTTACCGCCCATTGCCGATGCGATTCCCTGGAATCCACCTGCCATCAGATAGATCAGGACGATCATCATAACACCGGAATTTCCCATGTTGGTAGTCATAACATCCAGCTTATCTTTGACCTTCATGTTCCGATTGAGAAGGAGTGCTACCGCACAACCGGCCAGAAGAGCCACGTGACGTGGCAACTTAGTAAACGGATCTTCCGCTCCCTTCAGCGTGAACACGAGTCCGCAACCTACATACAGTACCAGAAATATAATCAGTGGCAGAAACGATATTGCTCCTAAATTCTTCTTCTTGTTCTCCATTAATGTCCCCCCTTATTTTCTTAAATTTATAATTTGTGCAATAGATAGTCCATTCTAGTTCTTCTGTGCTAGATGTTTATCCAATGCATTTTTTAACTGTGTCAGTGCCTGTTCGACGGTTACGCGTGGACAAGCAACGTTGAATCGCTCGAATTGAGCCGTCTCCGGTCCGAAGATAATTCCGGAATCAAGCCATAACTTGGCTTCTTCTAACATCAGATGTTCGAGTTCTTCATTGCTGAATCCGTAGCCAGAGAAGTCCACCCATACCAGATAAGTTCCTTCTGGCTGTACCATCGTCGCTTTCGGAAAATTCTCTTTGACGAACTGGCTCATATACTGCACATTGCCATAGATGTATTCCACCAGCTCATCGACCCAGTCGGCACCCTTTGTGTAGCATACTTTGACCGCAAGCTGTCCCATCAGGCTTCCCTGACTGTAAGCAGCCTGTGTATTTGCCCACTGGTATTTCTTACGGAGTTCTTCATTCGGAATGATAATATTGGCTGGCTGCAATCCGGCAACGTTGAACGTCTTGCCCGGCGAACTGTACAGCGCAATGATTTCGCGATACTTCTCGTCCAGATTCATGCAGCTAGTGAACTCATGTCCCGGGAAAATGAAATCACAATGCATCTCATCCACCATCCAGATGACATGATATTTGAGACAGATTTCAGCGACCTTCTCCATCTCTTCTCGCGTCCACACTCTTCCGACCGGATTGTGTGGATTGCAGAAAATCAATGTTTTTACATTCTCTTCCTGAATCATTCGTTCCATTTTCTCAAAGTCAATGGAATAGTGATTATCTTCATAGCGGAGCTGACAGTTCACCAGTTTTCTGCCATCGTTCTTGATGACTTCGCTGAATGGATAGTAAACCGGCTGCATTACCATCATCGCATCGCCCTCTTCGGTAAATGCGCGGACGCTGGTTCCCAGCGCGTACACAATGCCGGCACCGAGCGTCACCCATTCCGGCTCAATCGTGTATCCATATCTTGTCGAGAACCAATGATTCATCGCATTGAAATATTCATCAAGTGGATCGGTATATCCGAAGATACCGTGATCGATTCGCTTGTGGAATTCATCCAGAATTTCATCCGGCAGACGGAAGTCCATATCCGCTACCCACAGCGGCAGTAGGTCATCGCGTCCTTTTCGCTTCATTCCGAAGTCATATTTCAGGCAATCGGTTCCATGACGATCAATTACTTCATCAAAATTGTATTTACCCAATTATGTGCCCCTTCATTCTTTCGTTTGTAGTGATAACGTCCTTACCTGTTACGCCCGATGGATTTATCACATTTAGAGATACTTCTTAACTGCCTCTTTGAGATCGTCAACACGGTCGGTATCTTCCCAGCGAACGCCCAGTGTGGTGCGGCCAAAGTGACCGTACGCAGCAAGCTGACGATACTGCGGACGAAGCAGATCCAGTGTCTTGATGATGGCAGCCGGACGCATGTCGAACTGTTCCTTGACAATTTCAACGATGTTCTCGTCCGAAGTGATTCCGGTTCCATAAGTGTTCACGAATACGGAAACCGGTTCTGCAACACCGATGGCATAAGCCAGCTCGATTTCAACCTTGTGTGCAAGTCCTGCTGCAACCAAGTTCTTTGCAATATAACGAGCCATGTAAGTCGCACTGCGATCAACCTTCGTCGGATCCTTACCGGAGAACGCACCGCCACCGTGGCTAGCGTAACCGCCATAAGTATCGACAATGATTTTACGACCAGTCAGTCCAGAATCTCCCTTCGGTCCGCCGATAACGAAACGGCCCGTTGGGTTCACGAAATACTTCGTGTTCTCGTCGATGTACTCCGCAGGCAGAATTGGTTTTACCACGTATTCAATCATGTCCTTACGAATCTGTTCGAGCTCAACATCTGGATCGTGCTGGGTGGATATGACAACGGTATCGATTCTTACGACCTTGTCATCGTCATACTCAACAGTTACCTGCGTCTTACCATCCGGACGGAGGTAAGGCAGTGTGCCGTCCTTACGAACCTTCGTCAGCTGAAGTGCCAGTTTGTGTGCCAGTGCGATTGGCATCGGCATCAGTTCTTCGGTTTCATCGCAAGCGAAACCGAACATCAGACCCTGGTCTCCAGCACCGGTCATCGCATCTTCACCTTCGCTCTTGCCCTCTTTGACCTCGAGTGCCTCGTCAACACCCTGCGCGATATCCGGCGATTGTTCTTCAATCGCAACCATTACCGCGCAAGTGTTTCCGTCGAAGCATACGTCACTGCAGTCATAACCGATTTCGGTAACGACCTTACGGACAATTCCCTCGATATCTACCGTGCAAGTTGTGCTAATTTCACCGAACACCATCACGAAACCGGTCTTCGTTGCTGTCTCACAAGCAACGTGTGCATGTGGATCTTCTGCCAGAATCGCATCCAGGATTGCATCCGAAATCTGGTCGCAGACCTTATCTGGATGTCCTTCAGTAACGGATTCGGAAGTAAATAGTTTCTTCAATCTAAGCCTCCTTTAAAGCAAACTTTGATTCGTCATGGGCCCGAATACTCTTCGTTCGCTCATAATTCAAAAATTAAAAAATGCTCTCCATACAAATAAAGAGAGCCCTCACTCTCCTTATCTACCAACTCGCAGCAATTGCTGAGCTGTGGGATTTGGCACCTTCGACTGTTATTGCCGAGGTTGCCGCGAGATCACAGGGCCCATTCCCTACCTCGCTCTTAATAAGGATTATGCATATGTAATTATAATCATTTCTCCATATGTGTCAAGGGAAATACAGCGGTGCAATGGTACTTTTTTGAACGATGTAGTATAATTACGGAGAATGTGAATTTTATCGAAGAGAAAGGTGATTCGGTTATGGCTAAATTACAACTGGTAGAAGGAAAACAATCACTGGAATACAATCACTTCAAGGATTACGTGTGGGAAAGCGGCTACGCAACGAACACCCGTCTCATGGGCGTGGTTGCCATCCGTACCTGCTGGAAAGCACCCGATTCCGACTACCGTCTCTACCAAATTCTCCATCTGGATTTCTCCGAGTACGGCATTGACGATTACATGGAATGCTATACCGACCCCGACCTCAAAGGAATGGGCAACATCCAAGACCTCCGCGAATATCGCGAAGAATGGCAGCGCGTGTCTGGTGGCCTTGGGGGTAAAAATATTCCGATTTCGCTCGGTGCAGCGATTCGCCTGATTAACATGGTGATTCAGACAAACGAAAATTACTATCGTTACCACGAAAGTGACATCCAGGAATTTCGCCTTCACGTCGTTCCCCGCATGCAATTAATGGAAGCCGCAGCGAAAGAAGACCCGAGCTACGAAGAAGTATCTTCGCTGGAAGCGACGAAGATGGTTTCACTCCAGAGCTTATCCATCGCCGAGACGATTAATTACTTCATCATGCGCATGTGTGACAAGGATTACCTCGGCGCAGCCACCCTTTCCACATTATCCGAAGAGGAACTGCGGAACAACGCCTCTTGGCATCACGAGATGATGACGCTGATTCATAACCGCATTCGTCCACAGAAAAACAGCAATGAATATTACTGCACGGCCCTGACCGAAGGACCGGTTCAATATTACTATGCGCGCATCAACTTGGCGATTGACACCTCCGCCGGGAAGCGCAAGTCGAAGGTCACTAAGCTCGATTGCCCGTACTTTGAGCCGTGTTCCGAAGTGGAAATGGCGATGCAGATGAAACATCCGGAATACATCACCGTCTACCAGGTGAAGAGCGATGTAGAGAAATTTGACCCGTACCGCTCCCAGCTTCTTGCAGATGCGATGATGTCTCCCGCTCCGAACGGTGTTCTCTTCATGATCTACAACGAGGATAATCGCCATGTGGATAGCAACGACTATTTCATGAACAACGACGTCTACGGTGCATGCATCCTCACCCCGATGAACGAGCTCGTTCTGATGAGCTCTGAAGTCATGAAGATTTCCGCCATGGAACTCGATGTCGCCAGTTCTTTCCTCAGCGGTGAACTGACGCTGACCGGACGTTACCGATTCGACTCGCAAGTTTTCCAGACGTTTACAGAAATGCGTCATGCAACTTTCCGCGATATTATCCAAGATTAGTAACTTTCGTCATGGAAGCTCGGAAATCTATGCAAAATTTGAGATGTACTTTTGGCAAAAAAACAATTTGAAGCCGAAAGAAGAACAGCTTGTTCTTTTTTGATAAAAGCAATTTTCAACATCGCGGAAACACCGATAAATTAACGAACCGGGATTTTTCCACAGATTTTGCGAAAATTGTATACAATTTCTTAAACAATCCACTGTTGAAAACTCGTCCCCGTGAAACGCTTAGTTTCTCGCGATAAATCCGAGATTTTGAATTTGTCAAGGGAAGTTTTCCACAACTTTTGAAACGTGAATACGCATAATCTTGTTCTTTTTTGAAAAATAAAATTAAAGGAAGTGTAAAGCAATGAGTACTATTAAATTCTATCAACAGGATGTCTACTGCCGTGAGCTAGGGGCAAAGATTACGAGTGTGCAAGATACAAAGAAAGGCACTGCCCTCACACTCAATCAGACCATCTTCTTCCCAACCGGTGGCGGTCAGCCATGTGACATCGGCATAATTCAAGACACAAACGGAAACGAATATCACGTCACCGAGACACTCGAGGACAAAGAATCCGGCGAAATTCTTCACTACCTCGACACGGAGTCTGGAAAACTCGCTTTCGAGAATCTCCATGATGGCGATACCGTAACGCTCGAGCTCGACTGGAACAACCGTCTTAGCAACATGCAGCGCCACTCCGGGGAGCACGTCCTCACCGGCGCATTCATACAGCTTTTCGGTGGCGCGAACAAGGGTTTCCATATCGGCAGCAATTACATCACGATTGATATGGATTACGAAGGCACTCGCCTCACCGACGAACAAGTACAGCAAGCAGAGACATATGCGAACGAAGTCATCTGGAACAACTTTCCAATTACCGTCTCGTTCTTCCCCGATAAATACGCCGCATCAACGATGCCAACTCGCAAGCCGGTTACTCAGGACGGCGAAATTACCATCGTCACCATCGGTGATATCGAGCACCCACACGACTGTGTTGCCTGCTGCGGCACGCACTTCAAGAGCACCAGTGAAGTCGGCCTCATCAAGATCCTGAAGCACGAGCCGAACAAAGGCATGAACCGTATCTATTTCCTGTGCGGAAATGATGCCCTTCGCCACATCCAGGAGGAAGCCACCTTGCTACGCACTGTCGAAGACCGCTTCTCGACTGGAAGCGAAGATTTGCTCCACAAGATGGATGTGCAGGAAGAGAAGCAGAATGAAATTCATCAGGATTACATTGCCCTTCTCCGCCACGTAATTGAGCAGGAGAAAGAATCCATCCGGAAGGACTTCGCCGAGCAAGGCGCCATTCCGTTCTACAGCCGAGACTTCGAGAGGATTCCGTCCGACGAACTGGTGAAACTCGGATACGCCATCATGGAAGATGCGAACGCCCCTTCCATGCTCGCACTCGTCCACAAGCCAGACCATACGGTGATGCTTTTCTCCGACGGTTCGGAAGAGCGAAACTGTGGAAAGCTCGTACAGAGTCTGGCGAAACCGCTCGGTGGCAAAGGTGGCGGACGTCCGAACCAGGCACGTGCGATTCTCCCGAATGCGGAGGGCGAATCTGCTTTTATAGAGGCTCTTAAGAATTAAACGGAATTATGGTATAATCCCTATATGAATCAAGCGAAGGAGGTCATTAATATGGCAACGAATAATAAAGTAATCGTCACCGTCGGCCGTGAATTCGGAAGCGGTGGTCACGAAGTCGGCAAAAGACTCGCACAGGAACTCGGCATCGCTTTCTACGATCAGGAATTCATCGCGATGGCGGTGAAGAAGACCGGTTTCCACGAAGACTACGTCAAAGATAACGAGGAGAAAGCTCCGGATTTCGTATCCGGTGCGATGTTCACGGGTATGGATATTTACCAGCCATCTCCTTACGACCGCATTCAGGCGGAAGAATATAAGCTGATTCGCGAAATCGCGGCAAAGGAAAGCTGCGTTATCGTCGGCCGTGCTGCGGATTACATCCTGAGCGACCAGTCCCACGTCAGCGTATTCCTGTTCGCACCGCTTCAGGACCGCGTGAACCGCAAGCTCGCGCTTCTCTCTTCCGAGGATGCAAAGAGAGTGACACCTGCTGCGATGGAGAAAATCGTGAAGCAGATGGACAAGCGCCGTAAGAGATATTACGAATACTACACCGACACTAAGTGGGGTGAACGCGATTCTTACGACTTGCTCCTTAACACGAGCCGTTCCGGAATTGATGGTGCGGTTAAAATCATCAAGACATATATCGAAGAGTGCCGTGGCGAGAGCATCATGCCGAACTAATTCTTCGGTGACTGAGGATTCTACATGGACATTCAGAACGATACGAAGATTACGGACATTCTGTCCGCTTACCCATGGCTCAAGCAAGAGCTGATTCAGATGAACCCGAAGTTCAAGAAGCTCGATTCCCCAGTAGCAAAAGTGCTTCTCAAGAAGGCGACCATCCAAGACGCTTGCGACAAATTCCACGTCACACCTGAGAAGCTGACGGGAAAGCTTGCTGCAATGATTGCGAAACACGAGAACAACGGAAAATAGCTCGTGAATTGCAGCTCGATTCGTAAAGGCGAAGTTAACCATTCGATGGCGAAATCGTCCGCAATATTTATTAGAAGATGATACGAAAAAAAGGTGCCGAATGATATATACCCTCCTCCCTGGGTTGTCCAGGAAAGATGGTACATATCAGAATGGCACCTTTTTCATACGAATTGTCAATCGTCTCCTTATTTGACCGCTGCACTCTCGAGTTCGAGGTCCGAATCGCTGGAAACCTCACCTTTTCCATCTTCGTACTTCAGCGTAATCGTGTACTGCTTCGAATCATCATTTACTTTCTGGATGACAAACTTGTACTCACCCTCTTCTTTGATGCTAATGCTGAGGACGTTGTCCTTGAGCGATACATCCTCCACACTATCCGGTGCACTGGTAAGTTCATACTGATCATCGCTCTTAATCGTAATCTCATACTTCTGCACTGAGCTGCAGCTTGCAAAACTGAGCACCATAATGACTGCCATCATCGTTACAAATATTTTCTTCATGGCTTCTAACTTCCCTTCTGTCTCTAGTTTCTAATTCAAAGTTTCTGGTTCTATTATTTGTTCTATAAATTCAAGCGCAATAACGTACCTCTAAATAAGCGTGAGAATGACGAAAATCGCTACAAGAACCGTAAGGATTACGCACTGCTTCCGCTTGCTCTCCACCAGCAGCCCGACGAACTCGCGTACCAATGCATTCGGCCAGAAGTACCATTTGGACTTCGCACCAATTCCGACAACACGCATTCCCACCTTACTCGCGTAGATTCCGCTTCGGAACACGTGATAATTCGTCGTCGCAAACGCGACCTTCGCTTCCGGATTCTGTTCCTGAATCTTCGCCTTCGAGAATTCCATGTTCTCATGCGTATCCGTGGACTGATCCTCCTTGAGAATATGGTCTGCATCAATCCCCTTCGACAAGAGATATCGGCTCATGGACTCGCTCTCGGAAATAATCTCGTCGCTTCCTCGTCCGCCGGATGGAACGAACGTCAATTCTTTACCCGTCTGAGCCAGCTGGTCATTGCGGAACTCGATGGCACGATCGATTCTCCCACGGAGCAACGGTGTCGGCGTTCCGTCCTCTTCGATTCCACAGCCGAGCACAATCATGTAGTCCTTATTCGGCAGTGGCTGGATCTTCGATTCCAAGATAAAAGTAATTATAACACCAATGACCATGCACTCGAAATAGAGATACACGGCTGCGATTACGTTGACGACGAGGTCGTGAATCTTAACATACATCGCACTGCCCGAAGCATTCGCTGTGAACACGATGAAAACTTCTCCGGCAACTAGCAGAAATGCCAAGATGATTCCAAGCAGGTTAACGATTCGCTTCCCTTCGTGGCGAATCAGTGCCACATTCGAAATGCAGAGCAAGATCGAAAGCACCAGGACAAACGGCATGGAGACGAACATGTAATTGACAGCCGACATGCTTAGGAGCGATATAATCTGTCGCAGGTTATGATTAACCCATTCAGCCGGATGTCCTGCCATCTCGATGGTGAGAAAGATATGCGTCACCAAGATTGAAAGCACAAAGAGTGAAAAACCGATGTAATAGATGGTGTTGTGCGAATACGGGTTGTAGCAAATCTGTTCCCTTAGCACCTCCATCACAATGAGGATAACCAGCGCAAAGAAAACATCTAATATGATGCAAATACCCAGCGCATGCTCTTCTCCCCCACTAATCATCAGCGTAGCAACAATCACCGCGGTGATGACAAACAGCATCACAATATTCCGTATATGAGGTGGCTGATTTCTTAAGTCAAATCGCATTAAATTGAACTCCTTCTTTATTTCTTTTCTATTCGATTTATATTACATTCCTTAGAACGCCCCAGAATAAGGCGGTGACAAGCAACGCGTAAATTATCACGTTCTCTCCTCTGCTCCATTTCGCACGGATGCCTCGCACCCAGCAGTACC
>CAVFWT010000043.1:0-16627 GCA_963626305.1 bacterium
GTCGTTGATGCTGTGCCCCCCGACAATCATGGCACCACATTCGTTCACTTTCTCGTTGCCGCCTTCCAGAATTGCTTCCACTGCATCAATCGGTAAGCAGTTCGGGAAAGTGAGCAAGTTCATCGCGAGCTTTGGGGTGCCGCCCATCGCATAGATGTCGCTCAAAGAGTTTGCGGCTGCAATCTGTCCGAACATATAAGGATCATCCACAATCGGTGGGAAGAAATCGATGCTGTTAATCAGTGCTACATCATCGTTGATGCGATAGACACAAGCATCATCGCTGCTGTCAAAACCGACCATAACGTTCGGATCCTTGATTTTTGGCAGCTTCGAAAGAATGTCGCTTAGGACACCCGGCCCTACTTTCGCGCCTCAACCGCCTGCACTGGTCATCTCCGTTAGACGAACCTTCTGAGGGATGCCGGGAATTGGACAGGACAATTTTTCATTCGTTGAACTCATTTTATCTGAAAATCTCCTATAGTTTTTTTCAATAGCACTTTCTAATATTCGCCGGTAGCGTATTTGCTAATTGCCTCAATTGCCGTGTCAATTTCGGTTTCCGTGTTGAACGGACCTATTGAGAAACGCACAGTGCCTTCTGGAAAAGTGTGAAGTGACTGATGCGCAAGTGGGGCGCAATGCAGTCCGACACGAGTTGAAATCCCGTACTCCTGTTCTAGTTGGAATGCAATCATGCCGTTGTCACCGTTCAAGAAATCAATCGAAATGACGGCAACACGACCTTCTTCCGTTGGCATACCCGCAATGCGGATTCCATCGGTATCTCGGATTCCATCGAGCATTCTTTTAGCCAGTTTCTGTTCGTGTTCATGTACTTCCGGCTGATGTTCCATCAGCCACTCAACGGACGCATGCAAACCAAAAATTCCAGGTAAGTTGAGCGTACCGCTTTCAAAACGGTCCGGCAGTTCTTCCGGCATTGTGGCGAGATCCGAGTGGCTTCCGGTTCCGCCAGCGATAAGCGGTTCAATTTCCTCAGTAACTGCAGGGTTCAGCATGAGAACGCCGATTCCTTGAGGTCCGAGCATGGATTTATGACCGGGCATGCTGAGACCGTCGATGTGACATTTCTGCATATCAATCGGTACATTGCCAGCAGTCTGAGCTGCATCGACGAAGAAACGAACACCTTTCTCGTGGCAACGTTGTCCCACTTCTTCAATTGGCATGAGTGTTCCGCTGACATTCGAAGCGTGAAGCATGACAACTGCACGAACGGATTCGTCAATCATTGGAAGTGCCTCTTCTAGTATTAGCTGACCGTTCTCGTTGCATGGCATGTATTCTACATGAATAGTTCCAGCTTGTTCAAGCTGATGAACCGGGCGATAGACTGCGTTGTGCTCCATCCCGGAAATTAGAATCTTATCTCCGGGGCGTGCGATTCCTTTGATCAGGAAGTTCAGGGAGTAGGTGTCTCCCGGCGTGAAAATCGTATAGCGACTTCCGTAACCATTCATCATTTTGTTGAGAAGTTCGCGAGTCTCTAGCACAACTCCAGCAGCGGAATAAGCTTTGGCGTAACCTCCGCGGTTGATATTGCTGCCGTTATTCTTAATATAATCATATACTGCATCTGCAACAACGTCCGGCTTCGGATACGAGGTTGCTCCGTTGTCTAAATAAATCATGGCATCTCCTTTGCAATAAGCACAGACATACATAATTAATATTATTATAGCAATGAGTAAAAGTCAATTGAATGGAATGCTTAGATTTCCGAGGAAACTAGGAATTAAGTTCTGTTAAATGAGATTCGGCATAATAGTTAGAATAAGATTTTTCTATTGCGTTAGCTGGATAACAATGGTAAAATCTATAAGCTATTTTATGGGAGTAGATAGGTGCTGGTGTGCCTTACGGTCTTCAAAACCGCTATGTGGCGTTAGGAGCGTCATGGGTGGGTTCGATTCCCACGTACTCCCGCCAATCTTTTGATTGAATCTAAAGCCTTGCAGAGGTCTGAATCATAAAAGTGTGCCATTTTTCGTGACATTTCACATTAGTCTGTCACTTTGGATTGGTTCAGCATGCTTCCAAGTGCTTCTGCCAGTTCGTCACGTTCGGCCTGTTTCTCAAACATGTGCGTGTAGATGGACAACGTCGTGGATACGTTCGAGTGGCCCATCCGTTTCGAGACTGTTGCCGGGTCCGCACCGAGTGAGATGCAGATACTCGCGTAAGTGTGACGGAGCGCATGCAACGTGACCGGCTCAAGCCCGATAGAGGTCATGTACTGTCTCAGCTTGCGCACTGGCTTAAATGGATGATAAGGTTCGCCGTTCCATTCCTTAATAAGATATGGAGTTTCAACCCAGCTTTCTCTGCACCATGCTTTCATTTCTGCATGGTGCTTTTTTAGTGCCTCGATATCCTCAACCACTGCGAGAGGCAAGATACATAACCGCTCACCGGAATCGGTTTTCGTTCCCTTGATGTAGGATTCACCGTTGCGCACATACCTGGTGCGCTTGATGTAGAAGCGACCATTCTCAGGAATATCATCTTCATAGATCCCCATGATTTCCCCTCGACGAAGCGAGCCGAACAGTGCCAGCTCGAAAATAACCTTCGTGTCGAGGTCGAGTTCATCGAGGTGAGCGCAGAACGTCTGAAAATCTTCTTCGGATAATATCTGGATCTCTTTCTTGCGCCGCTTCGGGAGACGGATGTCGTGGCAAGGCGAATAACGAAGAATCTCCCAATTCACCGCGACGGAACAGCACATCCGCAGAATCGAATACGTATCGGAGACCGTCTTCGGTGACAGTTCCTCCGAGAGCCGATTCACCCACTGCTGGATGTAGCGAGGAGAGAGCTTGTCGAGTGGCGCGTCACCGATTTCGCGATTGATTCGCTTGAGTGCAGCGTTGTAACCGTAGATGGTATTCTTCGACTTGTCCGCAATAATCTGAGGCCACACCATCGAGCAAAGGTCCGTCACCGTCTTACAGTTTGAAGGGATTACCATGATGGAATCCCTTCAAACTGCGCATGAAGGTCACGCTTTGAAGTTGCGTGGAACGTCTTCGTCCGTCTGTTCCGCTTACCAAGACCGCTGTCGAGGTCAATCCACACGCGGAACGTGTTCGGAGCAGTTCGCTTGATGTACATGACTATTCCGTCCTCTGATTATTATCAGTATCCAATTCTGCTAGTCTGTGGAGCATTGTCAGAACATACTGAGGCGGTTTGCGGTCACCATTCTCCCAATGCTGATAAGTACGAAGTGGGATATCATACTTCTTTGCGAATTCCGTCTGGTTCAGTCCGGTAATTTCTCTGATTTCCTTAATATCCATAGTAAGCCTCCTATATTGAATAAAAAAAGCAAGAATGTTATAATCAGACAACGGGGAAGCTTTGGCTTCCCCTTCCATCAAAGCTTGGAAACAAGCTCCGACAGAACCTCAACGAGCATTTGCAGTGTCGCGTTGAGGTTTTTTATTTGTCTGATTAACTCACTCATTGGCTTTCCTCCCTTCTCTCTTGATGATTATATTATACGCCCAATGGGCGGAAAAGTCAAGCGAAAAGTGGAGAATTTCGCAATTTATTTATCGTGACTGTGGTAGACACCGACCAACTCACCAATGAGTAGGCAGTCGGTTGTATCCGAGATAATCGGATCATAAGCATCGTTGCACGGTGACAGAATTAAGGTGGATTCGCCTTGCTGGTGCACCTTCTTCAGCGTGGCTTCGTTCGTGCCGGTTAAGAGCACGGCATAAATCTGACCGCTGCGGAATTCGAGAGCTTTGCGAAGGAAGGCATAGTCTCCGTCGTAAATCTCGGCTCCAATCATGCTATCACCTTTGACCAGCAGACAGTAGTCCGCCTGGATGCTGGAGTCGATGAAGAACTTGCCATCATACGACTGCTCGGCAACGATGCCGTCTCCGGCACAGATAGTCCCCAGGATGGGGATGGCGTGCGCCGACGGAGTCAGGATGTTGGAGGGCAAGGGAGCATCATCCAATGCCATAACGTAAGATGGAGAACAATCGAAAATTTCAGCTATTTTTGCGATAGTGGACTGTTTTAAATTTTGGACACGTCCCTTTTCATATTTAGCAATGGCAGAAGCACTCCTTTCGAAATAGATATATCATAACAGAACCGCCAAGCCTTGAAACATAAAGGCTGGCGGTTTTGCATTGGCAAAAAAATTGCAATTAAATATATACAACGTATTGACAACATACTTCCAATTTGATATACTTATATCAGAAAGGAGGTAGAGCAATGAGTAAGAAAAATAAAAAGAACAGCAATCCGGTTGTTCGCACAGACCGCATCACTGCTCTAATTGGATTAATAACCGCAATAATTAATCTGATTATAGCAATAAAGAACGGTTAAGACAAGTGCAAAATGAAGTGTGGGTGAGCCGAAAGGCTCACTCGCATGCAACTCATTGCTCGAAAAGAATCATGAGAACGCTAGCAATTTGTTTAAGCATTATCTCACTCATCCTATCAAGTTATAGCTTATACCTATCCTTCAAGAACCAGAAGGATGAAAGCGAAGGAAAGGAGGATGAAGAGTAATGGCAGCACATGACGAAGAGAAGCGGACGGATAAAATCTTTATGAAGATTAAGCCGTCACTCAAAGCAAAGGCTCAGGAGAGAGCCGATGAAGAAGGCCGTTCCCTGAGCAACTACATCGAACAGTTACTCATCAAAGACTGGAACGAACACAACAACTAAACCAAGCGAGAACCTCACCGAAAGCGGTGGGGTTTTCTATTGCAGAAATTTAGGAGGATGGAATGGGAAAGTATCACCTCACAAACGATTACAACAGCATACTGGACGAACTACTCAAGCTGGAGGATGCCGTCCAGTACATCTCAGAGGCAGGCATTAGTGTCGGAGTAGTATCCAGTGAAGTCGCAAAGAAAACTCACGGCGGTATCATCCATGCGGACTGTAGAAAGGTACCGGAGTACTGGAAGATATTCACACCGTACGATTTCCTGATTACAATCTACGAGCCGAACTGCTACGGCATGGATGCAAGACAGATGCAGATTCTGTTCCTCCATGAGCTGCTTCACATCGGAGTGAATCCGAAGGACCCGCTCAAGACATACATCCGCAACCACGATCTCCAAGACTTCCGGTTCATTGTGAACCAGTACGGTGTAGATTGGGCAAAGACCAATGAGTAAGCGGAACGCTAGGAGACCAGACCAGAACGGTGTGCACCGCGGAATGTTCGAACGGAACAAGCGCAAGATTTACGCAACACAAACCGTATGCGGTATTTGTGGGAGACCGGTGGACTTTAGTTTAAAGTACCCCCACCCTTTAAGTCCGTGTATCGACCATATCATCCCGGTGGCGAAGGGTGGCCATCCGTCTGACCTAGAGAACTTACAACTTGCGCATTGGACTTGCAACAGACAGAAATCGGATAAGCTTATCGAACGGAAAGACGTGAAGGAACTCCAGACGATTAGCAATAGAGTGCTTCCTCAGTCGATGGACTGGAGACACTACCGAAAGCAAGCGAGCAATCTATCAGACGAAAGTCTTGAAAGCAAAGACAAAGAAAAGCTAAACCAAAGCGAAAACAAAGACAAAGTAAAGGCAAAACAAAAGATACTGATTTAGAAAATTTTTTTATTTATAGGGGGGTATGGGACCCCAGCCCCTGCCGGCTGGACTTCACGCCGTCACTACGAATATTTCTCGCTGAAGCGGAGGCACTGGCGGTTAGAAAAATTTTGAAAGGGAATGAAATGTCAGAAATCAAATTCGAAATTGTGGAAGAGGTGGCAAAGCTGGCGGAAACCTCAGGCGGTTACACCCTTGCGGTGAACATGGTCTCCTGGAACGGCGCAGACCCAAAAGTGGACATCCGCAGATGGTCGCCAGATGGGAATCCAAAGAAGGGCATCGCACTAACGAGAGAACAAGCAATCCTGATGGCAGAAGCCATCTTGGAGAAGGCGAACTATTAGCAATCAGTCAATCACTACTGCAGAGGGAGAAAGAGAGAAGCATGGACGAATACATGGGAGTCGGATATCTCCGGCATAAGCTGAATCAGAAGCGCGGAAGAGTGCGCCTCAGATACAAATATTACGAAATGAAGAACTATGTGCGAGATTTCGGCATCAGCACACCTCCGGAACTAAGAGGTTTCACTTCAAGCCTTGGATGGTGTGCAAAGGCGGTCGATAGCCTTGCGGATCGCGTTGTGTTCAACGAGTTCCGCAACGACACGCTCGATATGAACGGTATCTTCCAGATGAACAATCCGGATATTCTGTTTTCATCCGCGGAACTGTCGGCAATGATTGCATCGTGTGCCTTCATCTACATCGCACCGACCGAGAAGAAGTGGGATGTGCCAAAGATGCAAGTTATCGATGGCGGAAATGCGACTGGAATCATAGACCCTATCACTGGACTGCTAAAAGAAGGCTATGCCGTGCTTGAAAGAGACGAGTATGGTGTAGTGAAAACTGAAGCATACTTCACACCGAACCAGATTCAGTATTTCTACAAAGGCAAGGATTACGTCGATGTGATAGACCATCCAGTAGGCTATCCGTTGCTGGTGCCAATCATTTATAGACCGGGCGCAGTTCGTCCGTTCGGGCATTCAAGAATCAGTCGTGCATGCATGTCGCTAGTGAGCTCTGCAATCCGTACCGTGAAGCGGTCGGAGATTTCTGCAGAGTTCTTTTCGTATCCACAGAAATGGGTGACAGGCCTCTCAGAGGATAACGAGATTGCCGACAAGTGGAGAGCCACCATGGCGACACTGATTGCAATCACGAAAGACGAAGATGGCGACAAACCGACATTCGGACAGTTTGCACAGCAATCTATGACACCACACACGGACCATCTCAAGATGTTCGCTTCGATGTTCGCAGGAGAAACAGGTCTGACACTGGATGATCTCGGATTCCCTACGGCGAACCCATCGAGTGCAGATGCCATCAAGGCATCCCATGACTCTCTGAGACTGACTGCGAGAAGTGCGCAGCGTTCTTTCGGTTCAGGCTTCCGAAATGCTGGATATTTGGCTGCATGTCTACGTGATGAGATGGAATATAAACGCAGCGTCGCATGTTCTGCAATTGCCGCATGGGAGCCAATCTTCGAGCCGGATGCATCCATGCTCAGCGCAATCGGGGATGGAGTTCTGAAGCTAAACCAGTCTGTAGACGGTTATGTCGATGAGGAATTGATGGGAGACCTGACAGGTATCCGAAAGATTGGAGAATAGCATGAAAGATGTATCACCGGAATTGCTGGAAGAACTGAATAAGACTTTTAGTCAGAAAGTCGCAATAAATCCGCAAATCCGGTCATACAAGAAGAAACTGGAAGCGGAGAAACTAAGCGAACGAGATTGTGCGCTATACATCCGAAAACTGGTAGCAATAGCCTCTGTATCGGTAACAAGCACATTAAAGCCGAAGAACCTTCCAGATGGGAAACTGTACTGGAATATTGCAGAGGCAGTGCTAGTACCTTTCCTGAAAGAAGTGGTTAACCAGATGGACGATATAGTAATCGGCATGATGAAGGCTGCAGATAAGAATCAGAATATCAGCATCAAGATTCAAGGCATCCGCTATCCTGAGGGGCAGATTCGGAGTTATCTCAACATGATTGTAAGGAATAGCCTAGATTCGGAGGGAGGCAATGAGTGACGATACCAAGTTCCTCGAACCGGGGGCACTAGAGAATATTCTAATTGGAGCATATGACACCTTCGTAGAAGAGAATGTGGAAATTCGAGCAAAGGCAGGATTTACGGTAAGCATCACAAGAGAAGCTCTTGGCGGTTGCTGTGGATGGTGTTCCAAGCTAGCCGGAACATATCCATATGGGGAAGAGCCGAAAGAAATCTATCAGAAGCATGATAACTGCACATGCATGGTGACCGCAAAGACCGACAAAGGTTATACGGATGTTTGGTCGAAGAAACAGTATCAGACGAAACGAGAAGCAAGGGAGAATAGAATAAGAGAACTTGCACTGGAACAAGGAACGACCGAAAAATACAATCGGCTTCGTAGAATGGCAAAGAACAGTGGAAATGAGTTTTCTGTTCAAGCAGATTTGAAAGACTTCGAGTATATGTCGAAAAGCTTTCGCCCTAAGTATGGAGCAACGAAGACTTTTACAAGGAATGTCGGAGATACAAAGAAAGTTGAAAACGTTATTTTGAAGCTCAAGAAAGTAGAAAATAGCAACTTCGAAATGTATGTAGAACAGTCGTTCACTAAAAGGGAAAAGATTGTTCGGCTGGCTGAAAAATCGTTAAGGGCTATTAGCAATGAATTGCCAATTGACTTCAAGACACCGAGAGTGCTGGTCATTGATTTCGAGAAGCATGGAATTCAGAATAGTTCAATTGCGGCATATAATTGGGTATCAGGCGATTTATTTATCAATAGCAAATATGATACCGATGAGAAAATCAGTGGCTTTCTAAAAGAGAAGCCGGGGCAGTTTGCCAGTACTGACATATTATCCCCATATCGGCATGAATTAGGTCATGCGTTATATTGGGATGAAGTGAAAGCGATTGCAAAACAAAATGGAATCCGCTATAATGCAGAGGGGCAGGCAAAACTGATATTAGACACAAGAATACAAGAGTTTGTGCATAAAATGAATGACGAAGGGACTTCCCTAGAACATGTTAGTTCATATGCTTGGAATGGTTATAAATATGGCTCATATGGAGAAGTTTTAGCGGAATGCTATGCGAGTAGGTTCGAAAAAGAATATTCGATGAAACTCTTGGAATACGTTATGGAGAAAGCATTATGATGATAAAAGAAACCATTCCAGGAGTGGATAATTACATTACAAAAATGCATGCTGCGGAACAAGCTGGAGATATGGAAGAATATTGGCGACTTGATGCGGAAGCTGGCGAACTGATAAAGAAATGGCGAGAAAAAGAACGTGCGGAATATTTAGAAATATTCGGAATCGATATTGATGAATATCCTGATTACTCATATAGACTGTTCTATAATCTCGAAGAGGCAAAGGAAAAATTATATGGCAAAAGATGATTACCACGTAATCGTGTGCAAAATACTGAAGTGTTTGTATGCAAGCCTCAAAGCTGGAGAAGATGCAGAGGATGAGAAGCTGATGGAAATCATCGGGAAACTACCAGTCAGATATGCGGAGTACATCATCCAAGCGATTCATGAAGAAGGATATGTAACTGGATCGTATCCAGAAACGGCAAGAGGCGAAGAAATGCCACGGTTATCATCCGCAACGACGATAACACCGAAAGGCATCGAATACCTCGAAGATAACAAATACATGACTAAGGTAAAAGCATATTTAGATAGACATTAACAGACCGCCTTCGGGCGGTTTTTTCGTGAAAAAATTGAGTGTGCTGGCTTGCGAAGAGGCAAAGGCTCTATATTAGAATCTACCGCAGAGGGGAGGGGAAATGACAGAATTAAAAGGCCGTCAGACACCCACTCAATCGCTAGTGCTTCCGTATACAGAGACGTATGGTCCGGAAGCAATCAAGACCTATAACAGTACTGGAAGAACGGCACAAGAGTGGCAAGAACTGCTCTTGTGCGACATGATGGCAACCAATGCAGAGGGATTATGGACACATACGAAATACGGCTATTCCGTTCCAAGACGAAACGGAAAGAATGAGGTCGTAGCAATGCGTGAGCTGTATGCCGTGCTGAACGGTGAAAGTGTGCTTCACACGGCACACCGAACACCGACATCTCATTCTGCGTGGGAACGACTCTGCGAACTACTATCCAAGACTGGACTCAAGGAAGGGGAAGACTATAAGACACTGAAACAGTTCGGACTGGAACAGGTCACCATGCTGAAAGGCGAAGGAAGAGTGAACTTCAGAACGAGGTCGAGTAAGGGCGGACTTGGTGAAGGGTACGATCTTCTTGTTATCGATGAAGCGCAAGAATACACCATTGACCAAGAATCCGCACTGAAGTATATCGTTACATCATCGAAGAATCCACAGACGGTTTTCTGCGGAACACCACCGACTCCAGTTTCATCTGGAACTGTATTCCAGAAAATGCGCGAAAATGCGATTAGTGGACGGTCACAGAATACCGGATGGGCGGAATGGTCCGTCGAGGAAATGACTGATCCACACGATAAAGATGCATGGTATCAGACGAATCCATCGCTAGGCACTGTATTCACAGAGCGAAGTGTTGCGGATGAGATAGGACCGGACGAGACCGACTTCAATATCCAGCGCCTCGGCTTGTGGCTTAGATATAATCAGAAATCGGCAATTAGTGAGAAGGAATGGACGGCTCTCGCAGTGAAGGCTATGCCGAAGCTGGTGGGCGACATTTACGCAGCAGTCAAGTTCAGCCTAGACGGTGCTACTGTGACACTATCTGTGGCGGTCAAAACAGCCGGCAGAAAGGTCTTTCTCGAGGCAGTCGACTGCAAGCCTACTCGAGAGGGAAATGCGTGGCTAATCAATTATCTGCGAGATATGAAGGCAAGGAAGGTCGTTATCGACGGAGCGAACGGTGCGCAGCAGATTCTTGCGAAGGAACTAAAAGAAAACCGCGTGAAAGGGGTAATCTTACCGACCGTCCGAGAGGTGATTGTAGCGAACTCACTGTTCGAGCAGTCCTTGTTCGATGAGTCGATATGTCACAACAATCAGGCGAGCCTTGCGCAATCCGTGGCGAACTGCGAACACAGAGCCATCGGCTCCAGTGGAGGATTCGGCTATCGCTCCATCAAAGACCAAGTGGACATAACACTCGTAGAGAGTGCAGCACTTGCGTTCTGGGTGTGCCATGAAGACAAGGCAAGGCGCAAGCAGAAAATCACATTTTAATCTTGTTATTAGAGGCAGGCATTACGGTCTGCCTTTTATAATACATAAATTTACCGTCCCACCGGGTAAGTGGAGAAAGGAAGAACATGGAATTTAAGACAATTGAAACTCAGGAAGAGCTCAACGCTATCATCGGTGACCGTGTCGCAAAGGCAAGAGCAAGCGAACGGAAAGCGGTAGAGGAAGAGCTCGAAACCAAATACGCAGATTACGACTCTATCAAGAGCCAACTGGCAGAAAAAGAGAGCCGAATCACTGAACTAGGCAATCAGCTGGATCAAGCGAAGAATGCTGGGAGCACAAACACAAAGACAATCGAAGAGCTTCAGGCAAAGGTGCAAAAATACGAGTCCGACTCGGTAAAAACGCGAATTGCACAAGAGTACGGACTTGATTCTGGCCTTGCAAATAGATTGACTGGAGAGACAGAGGAGGAAATCCGCAAAGATGCGCAGAATCTCAAAGAGATTGTTGGTACCAGAATGCGCCGTGTAGAATTCCACTCTGAGAATCAGTCGGACAATGATACAAGGGCAGCACTCAAATCGATGCTGCAGAATATGAAGGAGGAATAATATGGCAGTATTAAGCAAAAGCACAATGTTTGACCCTAAGGTAGTAGCAGACCTCGTGAACAAGGTAAAAGGACATTCGTCCCTCGCAACTCTGTCGGCTCAGACACCAATTTCTTTTAACGGAAACAAGGAATTCGTGTTCACACTGGATTCCGATATCGATATCGTCGCAGAGAATGGCAAGAAGAGCCACGGTGGTGCAACGGTAGAACCGATTGTAATCTCACCAATCAAGTTCGAGTATGGCGCACGCGTTTCGGATGAATTCATGAACGCAAGCGAAGAGGAACAGCTGGACATTCTGTCGGCTTTCAATGAAGGCTTCGCAAAGAAGGTCGCAAGAGGCCTCGACATCGCAGCATTCCACGGACTGAACCCAAGAACTGGAAGTGCATCCTCGGTGGTTGGTGAGAACTGCTTCGATAAGGCCGTTACCCAGAAGGTAACCTATGCGGCCGCATCCATCGATGAGAACATCGAGGACGCCATCGCCCTGGTGGAGGGTTCCGATGGAGATGTCAGCGGAATGGCAGCATCCCCAGCTGCACGCCAGGCACTCGCAAAGCTGACCACTACGGACGGCGCGAAGCTGTATCCGGAACTGGCATGGGGTGGCGCTCCGGGAACCGTGAACGGTCTGCCGGTTGATTTTAACCGTACCGTATCCCAGGGTGACGTGGATCACGCGATTGTTGGTGACTTCGCGAACATGTTCAAATGGGGCTATGCGAAGGAAGTGCCGATGGAAGTCATTCCTTACGGCGATCCAGACAACACTGGTGTAGACCTGAAGGGTTCGAACCAGGTTTATCTGCGTGCAGAGGTATATCTCGGCTGGGGTATTCTGGACGCAAACTCTTTCGCAAGAGTAGCGAACGCGTAGACTGAATGAAGTACAGGAATGTGAAGACGGGAGCGGTCCTTGAGACCGCTTCTGTTTGTTCCGGCGCGAACTGGGTGGAAGTAGCGGAACCAGCCGAAAAGAATTCCGCTGCGAAGCCGAAGGCGGCCGGCAAGAAAACCGCTGCGAAAACGCAGCAAAAGAAGGATGTGAAAGCGGATGAGTAACTTCGCAGAAATTAGCGACGTCAAAGCACTATGGAGAAGCCTAAGCACCGAGGAAGAAGAACGTGCAGAGGCGCTGCTTCCAGTGGTGTCGGCATCACTACGGATGGAAGCCGACAAAGTGGGGAAAGACCTCGACCAGATGATAGAAGAGAAACCGAACCTTGCAGAGGTAGCGAAGTCCGTAACAGTGGATGTGGTGGCTAGAGCGCTAATGACATCCACAGATAGCGAACCAGTATCGCAGTTCTCTGAATCTGCGATGGGCTATAGCGTGAGCGGAACATATCTCGTGCCGGGTGGGGGACTCTTCATCAAGAAGAGCGAACTGGCAAGGCTAGGACTAAGAAGACAGCTGATAGGAGGGATTGACCTATGGGGCGGATTCGAGGAATAGACGTCATTCTCTACGAGAAGACAAAGACCGGAGAAGATGATTTCGGAGCAACCATCTATGAAGAGAAGGCAGTCACCGTGTCCGATGTACTCCCAGGAGAGCCGACATCGAGCGAGATTCTGGACACGCTGAACCTCACAGGCAAGAAGCTGGTGTATACGCTGGCGATTCCGAAAGGAGATACGCATGATTGGCACAACGTGAAGGTGGAATTCTTCGGGAAGACCTTCCGCACCTTCGGAGAACCACTCGAGGGCATCGATGCGATGCTCCCGCTCCGGTGGAATAAGAAGGTACAGGTGGAATACTATGGCTAAGAAGGTAATCGTCAAGCTAGACCGTTCAGGGGTCCGCGAACTTCTGAAGTGTGACGAACTGGGCGACATCTGCATGGAGTACGCAAAGCGTATGCAAGCCAATGCCGGAAGCCACTATGCCGTCGAAGAGAGAAAGTATCCGGAAAGAACAGGCGCAGCGGTCTATCCAGCAGATGATGAAGGTTACTATGATAACCTCCATCATAACACGCTGGTAAAGGTTCTCGGGCACGTAAAGAAAGGTTAAACGCTGGGAGTAATACAGACGTATAAGGAAGGTTTAACGATGATTGAAAAAACAGTAAAGAAGTACCTTACAAGTAGCCTAGCGGATGTAACCGTGCTGATGGAGTACCCAGAAGAGAAACAGGTACCGAGCGTATTCCTTGAGAAGACCGGCTCAAGCGAGCAGAACATGGTACAGACCGCAACCTTCGCCGTCCAGTCGCTAGACACATCACTCCAAAAAGCGGCAGAGCTGAATGAGAAAGTGAAGACGGTTATGAAGGCGATGGAAGACGATGCTCCGGGAATCGGATGCGTTCGGCTAACTGGCGATTATAATTTTACCGACACAAGCACAAAGAATTATCGCTATCAGGCTATTTACGATATCACATACATTGAACATTAGGAGGAGACATGGCAAACAATAACAACACAGAAAACGTTGCAATCCTGAAACCAGTAACCACCGGAGCAATCTATTACGGTGAAGCTGGCGCAACCGTGCCAACGTCCGCAAGTGCAGCCTTGACAGGGTTCTCTTGCGTGGGTTACATCGGCGAGGACGGAGTGACCAAGGCAGTCGAGAGAGAATCGGAAGACATTAAAGACTGGGGCGGTGAAGTAATCAAGACCGTTCAGACAGACTATAGCGCAACTTATCAGTTTGTAATGACCGAGGCTCTGAACGAGACTGCACTCAAAGCGTTCTACGGCGACGATAACGTTACCGTGAGCGATGATACTATCACAATCAAAGGTAACTCGAGCGAGCTTCCAATTCGTGCATGGGTCATTGATGCAATCACTGACGAGGGCAAGGCTTACCGTGAGGTCATTCCAAAAGGAAAGATTTCCGATACTGGAGATCTCTCCTACAAGAAGGATGAGGCGGCCGCTTACGACATCACCGTAACCGCATTGCCTGATTCGGACGGTCAGACACATTACATTTACATCGGTTAAGGGAGAATGGAATGATAGGAATTAAGCTTAATGACGGATTTGAAATCCAAGTTGACGAAGAGACCCTCGATGACTACGAACTGCTCGAAGACCTCGCAAGAATCGACGGTGCAGAGGAGAACGTGCCAATGGATGCAATCATCAGTGCAACGACAAGGCTCATCGGGGAAGAACAGTATAAAGCACTCAAGGAACACCTTCGAAGCGAATCAGGACGCGTTCCGGCTTCGAAGATGCTGGAGGCGATTCAGCAAGTACTGCTTGAACTGAACGAGAATCCAGAATCAAAAAACTGATATCCCTCGGCTTAATAATCGCGGAATATGAGGCGGATTTAATCTGTGATTTAGCGGAAGTCTATCATGTTCTGGACTACAAACGGCTACCGCCTAAGACGGTGGCCGTTCTTTTTTTTGGGCTGAGGGACACATCCAGAGTGAAACAAAAGATTGCCGGCATAAACGGAGACCAGAAAGACCTGCTCCTTGCACTGATTGTGGATAGCGTGAGGGCGGTATTATCTGGACTTGGGGGCGCCAAAATGCCACCGTCGATTGCTCGCGAGATTTTGGGGAACTCAGACAAAAGCAACAACGAATACAAGAACCTTACAACCTTCGCTGGCGCGGAGGATTTCTTAGAAGCTAGGTACAGAAAGGAGGAATAATATGGCAAATCTTGCAGAGGCATATGTGCAGGTCATTCCGACGGCCAAAGGAATCAAGGGTATGCTCAGCAAAGACCTCGGCAATGAATCGGCATCCGCCGGGCAGAGTGCAGGCCTAAAGATTGCAAAAGGTTTGAAGACAGCAATCATTGCAGCAGGAATCGGCAAGCTGATTTCAAGTGCCATCAGCGAAGGCGCGAAGCTGGAACAGTCTGAGGGCGGTGTCGAAACCATCTTCAAGGGTAGCGCCGACAAGGTCAAGGCGAATGCTCAGGCGGCCTACAAAGAATTGCAAATCAGTGCGAATACCTACATGGAGCAAGCAACCAGTTTTTCCGCTGCACTTTTGCAATCGCTGGACAACGACACGAACAAGGCGGCAAGTGCTGCAGATGTTGCTATCCGAGATATGTCGGATAATGCGAATAAGATGGGTACAGATATCACATCGATCCAGAACGCATACCAAGGTTTTGCAAAGCAGAACTACACAATGCTGGATAACCTCAAACTGGGCTACGGCGGTACTAAGACCGAAATGGAGAGACTGCTCTCCGATGCGGAGAAAATCTCCGGGCAGAACTATGATATCAGCAACCTATCGGATGTATATAGTGCGATCCATGTCATCCAGAAAGAAATGGGAATCACTGGCACATCTGCAAAGGAAGCGGAGACCACACTGAGTGGTGCTTTTAATGCGATGAAAGCAGCCGCACAGAACTTCATAGGGAATTTGACACTAGGGCAGAATGTAACCGCGTCCATGCAAGGCTTGGTTATGACAACAAGCACCTATCTGTTTAAGAATTTGCTTCCGGCAATCGGCAGAATCTTCCAGTCGCTTCCGGCAGCAATGGGAACCTTCTTTCAGCAAGGTGTGCCGGAACTCATGACAAGCGTGCAAAGCATGCTTACATCACTTGCGACATCTATGAAGGGCAGTGGCGGAATCATCAAGAACGCATTCACTGGGCTCCTCAATCTATCGGATTACGTACTAGACAATTCGGACGGATTAATCAGTGCAGGCATGGACATGCTCAAGAATCTTGCAAACGGAATTGTGCAAGCGCTACCGACCATCATTCAGACGGTACCAAAGATTATTAGTAACTTCGCGAATGTGATTAACAACAACGCGCCGACCATCCTATCGACTGGAGTCAGCATCATCAAGACTCTTGCAGTAGGCATTATCAAGGCAATTCCGACACTGATTGCAAACCTTCCTCAGATTGTAAAAGCAATCTGGGATGTATTCACCGCGATCCAGTGGGTCAATCTCGGCTCGAGTCTGATTGGTGGCATTAAAAACGGAGTGAAGACTGGCTTCAGTAGTGCTATCACGAATCTGAAGTCTCTGATTGGGTCCGGCATTGAAGGAATCAAGACAGCTGCACTGGTAAGATGCCAGTCGGCAGTCAACGCACTGCATAATGTGTTTATGAATGTTGTGAAGTTCATAACATCACCGTTCAGAACGGCACTGAAGACGGTAGTGAGCATTGTTAGCAGTATCA